>LFRU01000101.1 GCA_001512495.1 Syntrophothermus sp. DTU052
TCCGGCAATTCTCGGTCAGGCAATTCCATCAGCTTTCAGCCAGTTTAGAGTGGCAGTAACATTTTGGTACCGTCAAGATTTTTTCGCAAATTTGAATTTAACCGCTTGGAAACCAACCTAGACAGCTAGCATATTAGACTCTTCTTTCTGCATATCATGCAGGTGGGTCATACTCATGTATCGCCTGGTTCCCCATGCCTTACTGGCCACGTGTCGCAGCCTAGCGCAAACTAGCATAAGAGCCGAATTACCATCCGGGAAAGTACCAACAACACGGGTTCTACGGCGTATTTCCCGGTTTAACCTTTCAATCACGTTGTTACTCCGCAGCTTTGACCAGTGAGCGTAGGGGAAATCCATGTATGTAAGGGTTTCGAGAATACTATCCTCGATCTTTTGGGCTGCTTCCTTTAGCTTCATATCCCGAAGTTTAGCGACTACCTTCAATGCTTTTTCTTTAGCTGCTTCCTTGCTTTCCTGGGCATGAATCGCTTTAAGCATGGCAGCGACTTCCTTCATCTTGGATCGGGGCGTGACTGCGAACACATTTCGATAGAAATGCACGGTACATCGCTGGAACTTAGAATTCGGGAACACCTCATTGACTGCTTCCAGTAGCCCCAGGCACTTGTCACCGATGAACAACTGCGTGCCTTCCAAGCCGCGTTGCTTAAGACTCTTTAGGAACTCAAGCCAACTGGCTATGTCCTCTTTCATCCCCTCCGCAGCACCGATTACTTCCCGATATCCGTCATCATTAACGGCCATGGCTATCAGAATTGCCACGTTCTCGTATTCGCCACCCCAGCTGCGTTTAAGATATATTCCATCAACATAAACATAGGGATATTTGCCCTTTAAGGGACGATTACGCCAGGTCTCGATGTGTTCGTAGACCTTCTTGTTCAGGTTGCTGACGGTCCCAGCAGACACTCTGGTTCCCCATAGTGCTTCGGTTATGTCTTCTATCCGGCGTACCGAAACACCGGCCAGGTACATTTCAATCAGTGCTTCCTCGACCGAGCTTTCCCTTCGGCGATATCGCTCAATAATCGCGGTTTCAAAAGCTATGCCTTTAAGTTTAGGCATCTTCAATTTCACATTCCCTGATGTTGTAGTTAAATTGCGCTCATAATGGCCGGAGCGATAGCCCTTACGGTGTTCGGTCCGCTCATAGCGTCCTGCGTTAGTTAGCTCCTCTGCTTCTTGTTCCAAGAGGCTGTTGAGTGTCTCCTCTACGCTGTGACGTACGAGTTCCTTCAGTTCGTTCTTTATGGCCCCTTCGTTTAAGTGTATAATCTTCTC
>LFRU01000010.1 GCA_001512495.1 Syntrophothermus sp. DTU052
GTCAGAAGCGCGAATACCGCCGCCTCCCTGGTGAAAACTGTTCCCATCTCATATATGGTCTTCGATATACTTTACTACCGGAATAACTTGACTACGGATCTGCCCTGGTACAAGCGTCACGAAATTTTGCAGGATGTGCTGTCCGCAATGCATCCCCCTTTCCATGTAGTCGACAACTTTACCGGGGGTTTGGAGCTGTTTGCCCAGGTGCAGAGAATGAAACTGGAAGGGATAGTGGCCAAGGTAAAGGATAGCCGGTATATTCCGGGAGGAAAGAGCAGTCTCTGGAAAAAGATTAAAAACCGTCCGCTCCTCACCTGCCATATTGGCGGATTTACCCGGCGGGGCACTACTGCCAACTCACTGCTGATGGGCATTTTCGAACAAGACCGGCTCCTTTATATTGGGCGAGCCGGTTCTGGATTGAGGGAGGAGCAATGGGAGAGCTTAACCCGGGTTCTTTCGGGAGTCAAGACCAGTTCGCCCCCTTTTGAGAACCCTCCCCAGCAAACAGGGATTACCTGGGTTAAACCGGTTTATCAAGCAGCCGTGGAATATACAGAGTGGACCGAGAAAACCCATCTACGCTCCCCGGTGATCAAGCAGATCTTATAGCATTACCCCGTACGCCGGAGTGAAGGTTCTCAACAACCCCTCCGGTTAAAGAACCTCTCGACTTAAGAAAGGAGATGTCGAACATTCCAGTCAAGAACAGGGAAATCGTAAAGGTACAGGGCCATGAGGTTTTCATCTCCAACCTGGACAAGGTGTTCTGGGAGGAAGAGGGTTATACCAAAGCTCACCTGATTAATTATTATGTCCAGGTTTTCCCCTTACTGGCCCCTCATCTCGCAGAACGGCCCCTCGTAGTTACCCGTTATCCTTCGGGTGCCGGAAGGAAAGGATTCTACCAGAAAAACGCACCTGAAGGTACTCCCGATTGGGTTCATACTTACCCCCTGTATTCTTCCCACTCCCGGCGACACCTCAATTTCGTGATATGTGATAACCTGGCCACCATGGTCTGGTTGGCCAATCAGGCCTGCATTGAGCTGCACCCCTGGATGTCACGCATAGGAAGTCTAGACCGCCCGGACTTTCTGGTATTTGACCTGGATCCATCAGAAGGAGCTACTTATGAAGACGTCTGTCAGGTGGCAGAAGTGGTTAGAGAGGTCCTAAACTATCTCAATCTGCAGTTTTATCTTAAAACATCAGGCGCTACCGGCCTTCATGTTTTTGTCCCCGTCATCAACACCCATACCTATGACGAACTCCGAAATTTCGTGCGTCGCGTCGCCGAAACCGTGGTTTCCCTGATCCCCGAAAAGGCTACCGTAGTCAGAAAGGTTAAGGACCGCCAGGGGAAAGTCTATGTGGATTACCTGCAGAACATCCAGGGCAAGACCGTCTGCTCCCCTTACAGTGTTCGCCCGCGCCCCGGAGCTCCGGTATCCACACCGATTACCTGGGATGAGTTGTGGAAAACCCAACCGGGTGATTTTAATATTGTTACGGTCCCGCCCCGGCTGAAACGCAAAGGCGACATATTTGCCGGGGTTATTAGCGAACGGCAGAGGGTTGATGAAGCCTATCGCCGCCTCAACCTGAACTTTCCTGCCCGTGCGGAAGCCTGATCCGGAATCAAAGGAATAATTGACCGGTGCCGTCTGTTATCAACAAAAAGAGAACGTCCCGGCAGTAAAGGACGTCCCTCTGATGGCAGATGACATTGGATTGTATGTTTTTAAGCCGACATCTTGTTGACTTCCAGTGACATCTTCAGTTGATAAACCTCAATCCCCGGCACCTGAGATATTGACAGGAGCATGTGTTCTTCAATATCGTTGGTGAAGATCATGCCTTTTACCTCCTTGCCCGGAGTGAGGTTGCGGCGCACCCAACCCATGTATCCCAGAATGCGGCTCAGAACTTCTGGAGTAACCTCTTCCGCAAACTCCATAACCGTCAGCCGTTGGTGTGGATCGGCAGCCAGGATATCAATTATCCCCACCTCTGTTGGATACTCAAAACCCTGCCGACCGGAGGCATCCGTATAAATACGAAGATTCTTGCCCACCAGGGACAGGTTGTTGTATACGACCTCCCGAACCTGGGGGAAAGAACCGCTGATATAGGTCTGCTCTTCCTCCACTTTCTTGGTTAATGGCGAGGTCGCAGGGGCGGTTTCATACTTTTTCCTCGTGGTTCTGGGAACCGCAGGTTTCTCGTCGGCGTCAATCCCATCCAACCTTTTTACCATTAACTTGTCCCCTGCTTCCACTATCCCCCACACCCCGTGTTCTTTCGGGTTGTACAGGGTTACCCGACCATTTCCCAGGGTATAGAGGAAATCGTACTTGCTGTTGCAGTTGCGCGGTTTGCGGTTAGCCGGATAATAAACCCGTGACTTCTGGTTGACACTGCAAATTATTATCTGACAGTTTATGGTTCTTTCCTTTACTTCTCCATAGTGCTGCCAGATGTACTCCTTGATCTCCTTGTAGCTGGCCTCTCCATTCATGGATTCCACGGCCTCCTTGACCATCTCCCAGACGGGCGGGCGCTTGCCGATTTTGTTCTTGCCCATATCGTATCCTCCTCAAAAACGGTCTTGCCGTTTAATAGTGATTCGGTATTTATTATTACCCCAATTTCGCATGATATAACCAATTAGTTCCTGTATTTACATTTATATATGCCTTACCCTTCCATTCTATTATGAAAATTAACAATGACTGTTGCAAATTCTTGCCTGTTACTGGAAGGAATTGCAATGAATTGCGTGAATATTCTGTTATAAAATCCGCAGCCGTTGATGAGGAGGTAAAACCATTGTTTAAGGATGACTTCTGGTATTCTTACTGGGCACTGGTGATCTGCGTCATGATCGCTGTAGGTCTGATAGGGTACTTTGTTCGCAGTCCACTCCTGCCCTGACCTTTAGGCAGCAAAAAGGGGCTGACACCTCAGCCCCTGATACCGCTTCCGGTTATTACACTCCGGTTATTGAACAACGCTCCTTCTCCGGATAACAATCGGCGCCCATCTCATGCAGCAATATGGGGATCCTCATGGCATGCTGGGCTTCATCGGTGCGAGCGTCCCAAAACATCCGGCGCAAACAGGGGTCACATAGATCCTGGTACTTCCTCCCATATTCTTCGTAGGCATTGGTCTCTTCCATTATTCTCTCTTTTAATGACTGCTCATAATCACAGATGGAAGATGGTCGTGCTGGACCGGGTTGGTATTTCTTCCCCGTCAGCCGGCAGTAGGCATCCATGAAGCGCTCGGCGTGCCTCTTCTCGTCGCGGCTGAATTCCATTAAAATCTCCTGGGCCCTGCGGGTCGGTGCCATCCGGGCCAGTTCCTGGTAGTAATAGCTGTCTTTAAGCTCATCCTGAATGTAATTCCGCAGGTCACATATCAATTCGCTCTTACTTATAGACACTTATCCACCCCCTTTCCATACCTTTCATATAGTATGAGATACTGGTTTGTTTGGTTAATTGTTATTCCATGGCCTTTCTATGGAAACACCGGGATACAGGATAATCGAATCAAGGGAATGCAATAATAGAAACATAAGACAAACGGGGTGAATCAGCATTGACTCAAGGTATTACTCGCGTACTGTACATCGATCTCTCCAGTCTCACCTTTGAAATCAAGGACAGAGCCGACCTGTCTCCCTATATGGGCGGAACCGGCCTGGGATGCCAGTTGCTCGCGGAAGAAAGCCATCTGAGCCAGGACCCATTGGCTCCCGAACAGCCTATCATTTTTTCCCGGGGAACCCTGTCCCCCTATTTTCCCGCAGCAACCCAGGTGGCAGCGGTATTCCGGTCACCCCTGACCGGTCATCTGGCTGAGAGCTTCGCAGGGGGGAGCCTCGCAGCCGCCATGTCCCTGGCTCGTCTTAACGCCCTGGTCATCAAAGGCCGTGCTGACCGCCCCGTCAGAATCACAGTTGGCCCTCGAATAGTCCATATCAAGAAAGCGGATCCTATTTACGGAACGGGAACCGAGGAGTGTCTGCGGGAGCTCTACGATCTGGACCCGTCTCCGGGTCTTCGCTCCATAATGGTGATCGGCCAAGCGGGAGAAAAAACCGTCAGGTTCGCCGACCTGGTATTGGATCGTTACTGGCGTTTTGGGGGCTCCGGTGCCGGGGCGCTCTTTGGCAGCAAGAACCTTAAATCTCTTATGGTATATGGAGACCGCAGCCTGCCAATACCGGACGTAAACGCTGCCGTTTACCGGGAGGTTTTTGAAAACATCCACAACCGCCTGGTCCACAGCGAACTGATGCCCCTCCTGCACGAGCTGGGTACGGTGATAAACCTGGAGAAGATGCAGTCAATGATGGCCCTGCCGAGCCGGAACTATCTGCAGCCGCAGTTTAATGCCTTACCTTCTTTTACCGCACAATCACTGGCCGAAAAACACCTGGTACGGCAGTTGGCCTGCACCGGCTGCCCCGTAGGATGCGTTCATGTGGGATATTACCGCCGTATGTACGGCAGCGAAAGTTTTGAATTCGAAGAATCCCACCTGCCGTACGATTACACTACCGTCTATGCGCTCGGTTCTCAGCTGGGGCTTGAAACCCCGGGTGATTTCTGGGCTCTGTGGGAAAAGGTCTCGGGATACGGCCTGGATCCGCTGGCATCTGGTGCGGCCCTGGGCTGGCTGACTGAGGCCTATAT
>LFRU01000065.1 GCA_001512495.1 Syntrophothermus sp. DTU052
GGGGATAACAGGCTTATCTCCCCCAAGAGTCCACATCGACGGGGAGGTTTGGCACCTCGATGTCGGCTCATCACATCCTGGGGCCGGAGAAGGTCCCAAGGGTTGGGCTGTTCGCCCATTAAAGTGGTACGTGAGCTGGGTTCAGAACGTCGTGAGACAGTTCGGTCCCTATCCATCGCAGGCGCAGGAAACTTGAGAGGAGCTGTCCCTAGTACGAGAGGACCGGGATGGACAGACCGCTAGTGTACCAGTTGTCTCGCCAGAGGCACCGCTGGGTAGCTATGTCTGGAACGGATAAGCGCTGAAAGCATCTAAGCGCGAAGCCGACCTCAAGATGAGGTTTCCCACTGGGTTAACCAGGTAAGACCCCAGCAAGATTAGCTGGTTGATAGGCCGGGGGTGTAAGTGCAGCAATGCATTCAGCCGACCGGTACTAATAGGTCGAGGGCTTGACCTAGTACACGCTCGTAAAACTTGCTTGTGCAGTTTTCAGGGAACCTGAGAAAGAATTCCTGGTGGCAATGGCGGAGGGGCCACACCCGTTCCCATCCCGAACACGGAAGTAAAGTCCTCCAGCGCCGATGGTACTGCAAACGTGGGAGAGTAGGTCGCCGCCAGGAGCTGATATTAATCCTCGAACATTATCCGGTTCGAGGATTTATTACTTTCTTGCCCGCGAAGTGCGGTTCCTCCGGAATTCAAAGAACGCATAAGCAGGCGGGAAGCACGGACCTCTTAAAGGAGATTCGGCTCCCGCCTGCACGCTCCACCTGAAGCAAAGCAAGTCGCACGAATCCTCCGGCGTTGGATTCGGCTCCCTGCTGCAGCCGCCGGGAGTTAACGTTTACTCCAAGCTGCGATGCGGGGGAATCATCAGGACGTGCATAAACGGCGAAAAACCCAGTGATTGGTAGAGAGACATTGCCCGGTCATTACCGTGTACAACCTGTAATGTATATGACTTGGCCCCTTCAGAACTCATCCAATCAAGCGCCCTGCGGATAAGCTCTTTACCGATTCCCCGACCGCGGTACTGCTCTCCAACACATAACGAATCAATCTCTCCCATACCATTATGGTTAATAGTTGAGACGATGTAAGCTATGAGTTCACTGCCGCAGGTCACGAGGTCAACCCTAAGCTTATCATCAAAAGCCTTGCATTCCAAATCAGCCCTTCTTGATTCCCAATCAGCCCTCGCGAATACCGGTGAGAATACACCCGCCACTTCAACATGGTGCTTTTTCAATTCATTCCAGAGCGGGCGGATTTGGGGGAGGAGTTCTTTTCCGCCCGTAGTAAAGACATAATCCATTTTGCTGCCTCCTATCGTAAAGACCGGCACATTTGTTGATCTGTACAGCAAGAAACGTCTGTATATGTTATGGGATTGCGTTACCGCCTCCAGCAACCGACGGTAAACCGGTTCCTTTACCCATTAGCTGCGCGGCAGGATTGCTTCCCGGATAACCTGCCATTGCTGATCACCGACCAGACCCAAACGCCAGAGAGCCATACCATCCAGACCGTATCTCTTGGCGATGCCAATCCTTTTGGCCAGGCTTTCCGCATTTTCCGAAGGTAAGGATATTCCCAGCATTAATTTATCCTTTGGCACTTCCCTGACCGCCATTTCAACCGCCTGAATGACCATGTGATCCGGCTCGGGACGAGGACCGTAATCATAGGCCATAACAATTATCCTGTCCGCCACCCCGCCCAGGGCTGAGTAATCATATCCTCGATATGAACTGTTTGGCGGGTGCAGGGTTAAGGTCAGGGTTTTACCGGCCGGCCGGAGAGCAGAGTATAAACGGCTGACCAGCGCGGTAAACATCTGCCTTTCCGCCAGGTAATCAGTACCCAGTCCCAATCCCTCAAAGTCCAGGTTAACCCCATGGTAGTACTGACTTTCGGCCAGGACCGCAGAAACAAAACTGTCAACTGCCGCCTCACTGGCCATCAGACGGGTGATGGTGTTGTTCTTTTCGGTAACGTGTATGACCATTTCGCACTGCAGACCAAGTGTATCGGCGGCTTCCAGTACTCTTTCCCATCCGTCCGGTCGCCGCCAACCAGTGGTGCTGCTGGTCAAAAGATTGCCCTGGGCATCAACGCTGTACCAGCCCAGAGCCAGATTGCCAATTATATCCGTGTTACCGGCCTCAAAGCCGGGATACGGCTTTGCGAACAGATTGGTCCAACTGCTGGTACGACTGTCACCCAGCGCATAAAACCCGACTACCGTCATCTTTTGGCGGGGGCTGGTAATCAGGACGTTGTGACCGTCCCAGTCCACCCGGCAGTCCAGGGACTCCGCAAAGAACCGCGCCGGTATCAATGTCCTGCCCTCAATTATAATGGGAGCCTGGTCCAGGAAAACCGGCCGGCCGTTTTTCCAGGCCGTTCGATCTCCTATCCGCAGCTCTACGATACGCCCCTCTTGAGAGGCGGTAACCTTTCTCGAGATCGGGTCCCATTTGACTTCGACCTGTAGCGATTCGGCTATGGCCCTGAAAGGAACCAGGACCCGTCCATTCAATAATACCGGGGAGGATTCAAAGGTAACGGGCAGCCCATCGACCAAAACCCCGATTTCCTGAGCAGCCGCAGTGCCGGGGCTGAGGAAGCCTAACCCCATGAGTAAAAGAGCCAAAACTGCAATGTACTTCTTCATAATTACGACCTCCACACGTTATTCGACGGGAGATGATTGACTCAAACTATAGTATCGGGACTGATAAAAGCAGAAAAGCCTGTTTTATGTTACCGGTAATGGTCGCGAAACAGCGCTCGCTACTGTTGAGGTTTAACGGTGACAAATTGGTCCGATGAAGAAGATTTCTACAGGCCGGTCGAGGACTCCTGGTTTACGCGCCTGTTGTTAACCATAGGGGGGCTATACCAATGCAGTTTTTATGGTAAGCCCGCGATCGTTCGGTTTGAGCCGTTATGTGAAATGGTACCTGTTTTTGGCCGTATGTTATGATGTGGGTAAGGTAGTAACCGGGAGGATACCAGGCCGGGATAATGAAAAAGTTTCTGTTGACAGTAATCATATTCCTGGGGGCGGTTCTGATAGGGATGCAGGCATCCGGCTGGAGGTCTTTTGATACCGGCACCCAGTATAATCCGCCTTATCATAATGCGGATGAGGGCCAACCAGATGACAAACCGGATGGAGAGGGACGGCCGGAGCCTTCAGGCATGCCCATTCTGGGGGAGTCCGCTTACCTGACGGAGCGACAGGTCCAGAACATGACTGAGTGGCGAAAGGCAGCGGTTGAACTGGCGAAACAGCATCCCGACCAGGTGTTCTACTGCGGTCCGGCGGACCGGAAGATGGTTGGCCTGACGTTCGATGACGGACCGGACGCGATTATAACACCTGAGGTGCTTGATGTCTTGAGGGACTATGATGTTAAAGCATCCTTCTTTTTTAAAGGCAACCGGGTGAAAAAGTACCGTTCAGTTGTGAAAAGAGCCCTCGATGAAGGGCACCTGGTTTTAAGCCATGCTTACAGTCACCAGGAATTGGACAAGATGAGCGCATACGAAATTAGTCGCGAAATAGAAGCTGCCGAGGACGCTTTATGGGAGGTAACCGGACAAAGGCCGGCCATGCTCCGACCTCCTTTTGGTGCAGTCAATGGAGATGTAATCAAGGAGTCGGCCCAACACAGCCACAAGCTGATACTATGGTCGATTGACACCCTGGACTGGTCCCACAAAGATCGCTACCATATCGCCCGAAATGTGTTGGATAATGTTAGAAATGGGGATATTATTCTTATGCACAGCGACGAGGACAAAGGAGAGACTGTAGCCGCTCTGCCCCTGATTATTGAAGGGCTGCAGAAAGCAGGGTATCGTATGGTTACCCTGGACCAGATGCTGGGGCTTGAAGCTTACAAAAAACAGAACTAGTTACATGCCCGGCAGCTGGGGAGAGATTGCAGCAGTCAAGACTTAAACGGCAATCGTTAAGAACAGTCACTCACCAACTGCCATATTGTAATGGAGGAATTAGTTATGGGCCGTTTTGTTAACAGCCAACTAGCTCAAGGATGAAGATTGCTTTTAACCAGAGGAAGGGTATTATGAAGTATGAACAGGTTCCAAGCGAATTGCCGAGGGTTAAGGGTCAATTGCTGCCCCGGTGTGTATTGTGCGAAGAGGTCCCAGTCAATGGAATAGCCGGAGGTTATCTGATTAATGGCATGTTCCTCTGCGAGACCTGTGAGAGCACGATCATCGAGCTGGAGGTAGGTTCCAGCCAGTATAAGCATTATGTGGAAAGGATTAAGCGCCTCTTACGATGAGGATTGGCGTTGTATTTCCATATTTCATGGACCTTAAAGGTTAGAACCGACTGCTGTGGAAAAACATCTATGCCTATCTTCCTTATTGAAGATCGAGGCCGCCGGTCGGGAGAGGGTGGGGGATGCAGTGAATATCCCGATATATGAAGCGCTGCTGGAATACTGCCGGGAGAGAAATGTTCTCCTGCACATGCCGGGGCATAAAGGGGGTAGGGGATTTACCCTGTCTGAGTTCCAGGCAGTCGGGATGGTCGATTTTACGGAAGTGCCCGGGTTGGATGACCTTCACAACCCGCGGGGAGTTTTATCAGAAGCGCAGCGGCTGGCGGCTGAAGCATGGGGGGCTGAAAGAAGCCTCTTTTTGGTGAATGGGGCTACCTCCGGAATCCAGTGTTTGCTTCTGGCCCTGGGAGAGGAATCCCGGGTGCTGCTGCCCCGAAACGCCCACCGCTCTTTTCTGGGCGGGTTGGTTATTTCCGGGGCCCGGCCGATATTCGTGGAGTGTGAGATGGACGCTACCCTGGGGGTTGCGCTATCTGTGAGGCCGGAAAGCATCAGGGCCAAGCTGAGTTCATGTTCAGGCATAAAGGGCGCCTTTCTTGTAAGTCCAACCTATTATGGAACCGTTAACGAGATAAAGGAGATTGCCGAGCTGCTGCTCGAATGGGAAATCCCGCTGATGGTCGACGAGGCGCACGGCTCTCATTTCATTTTTCACCCCGGGTATCCGCGGGCTGCTCTCCAGGAAGGGGCCCAGGCTTCGGTGCATGGACTACACAAGACCATGCCGGTACTGACCCAAGCGGGTATCCTGCACCTGGGAGCCGGTTTTCCGTGGAGCGATCGGGTACAAGCCTGTCATGGGCTGCTTACCTCAACCAGTCCCTCCTACCCGCTTATGGCATCTATTGACATCGGCAGGGCCACGATGCAGAAGCATGGGCGGGAGTTACTGGAACAGGCAAAAGAACGAACAGAAAGATGCCGCCGCCGGATAAACGGGATACCGGGGTTTGTCTCCCGCAGCTGGGAGTTCCTGGAGACGGACGGGGTAGCAGGTTACGATCCCCTAAAGCTCCTGGTTGAAATAACCGGTCTGGATCTTGATGGGTACCAGTTATCCCGCCTCTTACGAGAGCATTATGGCATTCAGGTTGAACTGGCCGGAGATAATCATGTGCTGGCCATGTTTTCCCCTTTTAACCGTCCGGATGATTGGGATAATCTGGCGGTGGCTTTAAGCGATATTTCGCAGCGATATGCCCATCGCTCCGGGGCTAGGAATCTGTTTCCAGGTTTTCCCCCCATACCACCTTTGGCCTTTACTCCACGAGAGTCATTTCTATCTCCCCACAAAACTGTTAAGATAGAAGAATCTAAAGGAATGATATCTGCAGAGATGGCGGCACCTTACCCGCCGGGTATCCCCTGTATAATACCGGGAGAGATAATAACGGCTGAAGTGGTTGAGTATTTAATATACCTTAAGCAGAATGAGATTCCGGTTCAGGGGTTGCAGGACCGCAGCTTGCAGAGCATACAGGTGGTTAATGTATGATGAGCAGGGGAATGCTGATAAGCTTTGAGGGAATAGACGGGGCGGGCAAGAGCACCCAGATTAAAGCCCTGGAGCGCGAATTGAGAGCGAAGGGATACAAGGTTTCAACCTTGCGAGAGCCCGGTGGCACTAAAATATCCGAGCAAATTCGCGAGCTGCTCCTGGATTCCAGCAGCCGCATTAATCCGGTGGCGGAGGCCCTGTTGTATGCAGCGGCCCGGGCTCAACTGGTACAGGATGTGGTGCGGCCCCTGCTGGATGAGGGTGCAATTGTGCTGGCCGATCGGTTTATTGATTCCACCATTGCTTATCAAGGCTACGGACGGGGATTGGACATTGAAGGCCTTCACCGCTTAAACTTCCTGGCCACCGGTGGGTTGGAACCTGATCTGACCATCCTGCTGGACATACCTGTGGATTTGAGCAGCAGGCGTCGACAGGGGATGCTTTCCGATCGCATGGAGAAGGAGGGGATGGCTTTTCAAGACCGCGTGAGACGCGGATACCTGGAGATGGCAGGTAAATTGCCGAGATTCAGGGTGATTAACGGAAGCCTCCCGGAGGAAAGCATTTCGGCTATAATTATAGACATAGTAGTCAGATTCTTGAAAGGTGATAAGCGGGATTGAGAATTGATCGCCATCGGAAGAATACGGGCAATATTGCCTTTTCAGACAAGAAGGACGTAAGAGGGGTTAAACCCTCAATGCGCGGCGAGTTTTCGCGTGATTTGGCGGAAAAAGAGGACCAGTATTACCGGTCCCGGATGCAGGAAATCCTCAAGCGTATTGACACCGTCAGCGATCGACTGGCCAGGAACCTCAACCTGGATGACCTGATCAGCTATAAGAAACTGGTACAGAGTTTTCTAAAAGAGGCTACTGCTCGTGCCTACCTGGTTAACCAGGAGAGGTCGTTTACCCGCCGTGGGGCCCGTTCTATTCTTGTAACCGTTGAAAAGATCAACCATGAAGTTGAGGAGATCGTAAACGGATTCGCAACCAGAAGGAACGATCCGGTGGAAATCCTGGCAGCCCTTGATAAGATTCGTGGTTTGCTGGTGGACTTGTTGGCATGAACAGATTGCAGCTTTATGAGGAATTTAGAGGGCAGGAGAGAGCGCAAAAACTGATCAATCAGATTCTTGAGAAGGACGAGATTGCCCACGCGTATCTCTTTCTGGGCCCGGCCGGTGTTGGAAAGTCCGAGATGGCGCTGGCATTTGCCCGCGCTCTGCTGGGAATCAAAAAGAATCACCATCCGGATCTGCTGGTTCTCGAAGGACAGGGTAACACTGTCAGGATTGCCGAAATCCGCCGTCTGAAAGAGTGGCTGACTTTCAAGCCCTACCTGGCGCAGCGGAGGGTGGCCCTGCTCCTTGAGGCGCACCTGATGTCCACTGAAGCGGCTAATGCCCTGCTGAAGGTATTGGAGGAACCGGCCGGAGAGGTGGTATTGATTCTAACCTCTGATGCGGAGACTCTTCCTCTTACTGTAGTTTCTCGCTGTCAGGTGGTCAAGTTTCAACCCCTGCCTGAAAATGAGGTGGAGGAGATTTTGCTCCGACACGGAATGGAGAGAGAAACAGCACTTCTTCTATCACGCTTGAGTAATGGCAGTCCGGGACGTGCTATTAATATGGCCGGGGTTGATCTTGAGGCGGTAATCGAAATGGCGGCTACATTCTGGGAAGGAATATCCCGTGGTGATGCCATGGTGATCTATGAGACCGCAGAGAACCTGGAAAAGGATGCCGAACAGAGAGAAGCCTTTCTGGCGATCTTGGAGGTATACCTGCGTGATAAGCTGCTGTACGTTAAAGGCATGATTGAACAGATGCAGCTTTTGCCGCGTGAACTGGCTGAGAAAACCGTCAGGGTAGATGTGCAAGAGGTGGGGAGGTTGTTAAGGGCAATAGGAAAAACCCGCCAGGCTCTCTCCAGGAAAGCCAATCCATTACTTGTTCAGGTTCAGCTGTATGCTGAAATGGCAGATGCATTGAAGGGGGGATAGTAATGCCCGAAGTTGTAGGAGTGAGATTCAAGCCTGCTGGCAAGATATATTACTTTGATGCTGAAGATGTGTACCCGCAGGTGGGGGATGCAGTTATTGTGGAGACGGCCAGGGGGATTGAGTATGGGGAGATTGTGGTCGGCCCTCGCTGTATAGACGAGGAGAACCTGGTGCTTCCACTGAAAAAGGTAATCCGGATAGCTACCGCCGAAGACCGGGCAACGCTAATGGAAAACCAAAACAAAGAAAAAGAGGCATTTGTCATATGCCAGAATAAAATAGAAGAACACCAACTGCCGATGAACCTTATAGATGTGGAGTATACCTTTGACCGGGGAAAGATCGTATTCTATTTTACTGCCGAAGGCAGGGTGGACTTCCGGGAACTGGTGCGGGATCTGGCTGCTGTCTTCCGAACCCGGATTGAGCTGAGACAGATCGGGGTCCGAGATGAGGCCAAAATGCTGGGAGGCATCGGCTCATGCGGCCGAGTCCTGTGCTGCACCACTTTTTTGGGTGATTTTGAACCGGTCTCCATACGTATGGCCAAGGACCAGAACCTTTCCTTGAATCCGACCAAGATTTCCGGGATTTGTGGACGCCTGATGTGCTGCTTAAAATACGAATGCGACAATAGCGATAATGGCTGTAAAGAGGATGAGAATGCAGGGGACGACTCAGGAGATTAGAGATATTTTAAGAGAGCTATTAAGTGAGGTGGCAGAGCTCAAGGAGCGGGTAATGGAACTGGAACGCCATTTGAACTTATCCCACCCGCCCCCGCCGAGTCGTGCGCCTATTGCGCTGGAGGCCGAGAGCTATGAGAATATAGGCCGCATTTATACCGAAGGCTACCATATCTGTCCGGTGGCCTTTGGACAGGTTCGAGACGAAGGGGACTGTCTGTTTTGTGTGAATATCCTGGAACGCAAGTGAGCTTAAAGCCCGGAGAAACCCTGGATGATCTGACGAGAGACGGGATGAAGGTTATCCAGAGCAAAGATGGGTATCGTTTTTCTATGGATTCCGTTCTGCTGGCTCATTTTGCCGAAGTAAATCCCGGAGACGAAGTTTTGGACCTGGGCTGCGGCAGCGGGGTGATATCATTCCTGCTGGCCGGCCGGCAGCCATCTTGCAGGATAACCGGCTTGGAGATTCAGCCGGAGTTGGCCGACCGCGCCCGGCGGGGCGCTGAGCATAATGGTGTAGCTCATCGGATGGGTGTTATTAATGGAGACCTTCGCCAGGCCGAGCTTTTCTTAGGAAATAGAAGGTTTAACCTGATAGTTGCCAATCCTCCCTTCTGGCGTCAGGGAGAAGGGAGACCGAACCCTGACCGGGAGAGGCTTATTGCCCGGCATGAGGTAGAGAGCACCCTGGAGGATTATGTCGAAGCGGCTCGACGCATCCTGGTTCGCGGTGGGCGTCTGGCCATGGTCCACCGCGCAGACCGGATCCTGGAAATAGAGAATACCTGTGCGCAAAAAGGCCTGGCCTTAAGGAGAATTCGTTTTATCCATCCCTATCTTGACCGGGATGCCAACCTGTTGTTGGTTGAGGCGGTCAAAGGCACGAAAGCAAGAGTAAGGATACTTCCTCCCCTGGTAGTCTACAACTCGGATGGGAGTTATACTGAGGAGATGCTAAGCATTTATTTTGAAGAATAAGCATGTAATTATGGGAACGGCAGCAATTGCCGGGAGGAGAACCATCGAGGGAGGATAAAGAATTGGAGGCAATGCAGGTTTGGGAACCCTGTACATATGTGCGACTCCCATAGGCAACCTGGAAGATGCCAGTTACCGGCTGATCAGGATTTTACGTGAGGTTGATCTGATTGCCTGTGAGGATACCCGGCGTACACAGGTTCTCCTCCAACATTATCAGATCAAAAAACCGACCATCAGCTATTTCCAGCACAACCAGCGCAGCCGGGAAGATGTCCTGCTCGAACGGTTAAAAAAGGGGGACAGCGTAGCCCTGGTTTCCGATGCAGGGATGCCGGGGATATCAGATCCCGGTCATCTGCTGATTGAAAGAGCGTGGAACGAGGGGATCGGGGTGGAGGTGATTCCGGGGCCGTCAGCCCTGATATCTGCCCTGGTGGTTTCGGGGCTGGATACCAGCTCCTTTGTCTTCGAGGGATTTCTCCCTTCACGAGCCGGTCAACGGAGGAGGGAGTTACAACGAATGGCACAGGAGGAGAGAACCATAGTTTTGTATGAATCCCCGCGCAGGCTGTTATCCCTGCTGCAGGACATGCTAGCAGTTTGGGGCAATCGCCGGGTAGCTGTAGCCCGTGAGCTTACAAAGGTTCACGAAGAGGTTAAGCGGGGACTTATATCCGAGGTGATTTCCTACTATGAAGAGTTTCCTCCCCGAGGCGAGATCACCGTGGTTGTAGAGGGATATAAAAAAGAGAGGACGCCGGAATTGGACAAGATATGTAGCGAGGTTATGCAACTGATGGAGCAGGGGGTAGAAAAAAAAGAGGCCCTTTCTCAAAAGGCCCGTGAGTACAAGGTAAAAAAATCTGACTTGTACAATCGATTATTAAAAAGTGACGGCAATGACCATTTTTAGCCAACCGCTTTCGCGATTTCCGTAAGACAATGAGTGCATATGTTTTTGCCCTTGTAATGCTGAACATCTTCAGCATTTCCGCAGAATATGCATGCGGGTTCATACTTCTTAAGGATGATTTTTTCGTTGTCAACATAGATTTCAAGGGCATCTTTTTCTTCTATTCCCATAGTTCTCCTGAGCTCGATGGGGATAACTATTCTGCCCAGCTCGTCCACCTTGCGAACAACGCCCGTTGACTTCATCATGCTACTATAAACCTCCTTTATCTACAAAATTTGTGTCCAGGTGTCAGATAAAGGATACCAAGGCTGGGATAATTAGTCAAGCCTTTTTTCAACAAAAATGGACATTCTAATTGGATAATTGTGGTGAATTATGACATTGTTGTTAATGGGCTTTATTTTTCCGCGTGGTTAGGGCAAACTAGGTTAGGAGGAATTATCCTTTTTTCGATTCTTTTCCGGATAAATCCGGCAAATTGCCTGGCGTTCTTCCGGGGTCATACCTGGGTAACGGGTGCCTTAACTTATCAAGGCCTGGCGGCAAATCAATAATTCAGACTGGAGGCGGCTTATATTGAGCGACAGAAAACCTTTTTACATCACAACCCCGATTTATTATCCCAGTGACAACCTACATATCGGACATGCGTATACAACCGTGGCTGCGGACTGCAGTGCACGTTTCAAGCGAATGCAGGGTTATGATGTTTTTTATTTGACCGGAACCGATGAACACGGGCAGAAGATAGAGCGGGTGGCCCGGGAAAAGGGCGTGGAGACCAAGGCCTACGTGGATAAAATTGTGGCCAACATAAAAGTACTGTGGGAAAAATTATTGATTACCAACGATGACTTTATAAGAACTACCGAGCTGCGCCATGAAAAAGCGGTACAGGAGATCTTTCAGCGCATATATGACAAAGGAGACATATACAAGTCAGTTTATAAGGGCTGGTACTGCACCCCCTGCGAAGCATTCTGGACGGAGCGGCAGCTGGTGGATGGCAAATGCCCGGATTGTGAACGGCCGGTGGAAATGATGAGCGAGGAGAGCTTCTTCTTCGCCATGTCGAAATATCAAGATCGTTTGTTAAAGCATATTGAGGAACACCCGGAGTTCATCCAACCGGAATCGCGCCGTAATGAGATGGTAAACTTCATCAAGGGGGGGCTGGAGGATCTGTGTGTTTCCCGGACTACCTTTCAATGGGGGATACCGGTTCCGTTCCAGGAAGGCCACATTATTTATGTGTGGTTTGACGCCTTGACCAACTACCTGACCGCTATTGGTTTCGGATCAGAGCCGGAAAAGTTTGAACGTTACTGGCCCTGTGATGTCCACCTCGTGGGTAAGGATATTGTCAGGTTCCACACCGTCATATGGCCGATTATATTGATGGCGGCTGATCTGCCTCTGCCGAAACAGGTCTTCGGCCACGGCTGGTTGATGCTCGAAGGCGGCAAAATGTCCAAATCCAAAGGAAATGTTATTGACCCTCTGGTGCTTATAGACAAGTATGGGGTGGATGCGGTCCGCTACTACCTCCTGAAGGAAATGACCTATGGAATGGATGGTTATTATTCGGAGGATATGCTGGTAAGCCGTATTAACGCTGACCTGGCCAATGACCTGGGGAATCTTATCAGCCGGACCGCCGCGATGGTGGGGAGGTATTTTGACGGTATTGTACCGGCGCCAGTTGAGCCAGATGACCTGGACCGGGAATTGAAGGAAACCGCACGGGAAGCAGTTTTGGAGTGCGAGAAACAACTGGATCGCATCGATTACTCGGCGGCACTGGGGGCGATCTGGCGACTGGTAAGCCGGGCCAACAAGTATATTGACGAAACCGCACCCTGGGTTCTGGCCCGGGAAGAGGCTTCCCGGGGAAGACTGGCCACCGTGATTTACAATCTGGTTGAGTCCATAAGGATTATAACCGTGGCTGCAGCTCCCTTTATGCCCACGCTGCCGGTTCGGGTTAATGAGCAGTTTTCGTTTTTCAAAGACCCGGAACGGATTACCTGGGAAGAGGCCAAAAGTTGGGGCCTGCTGGTTCCAGGCGGTAAAGTTCACAAGAAAGAGAATCTGTTCCCCCGGGTGGAAGCCGATCAGCATAAAAAGATGAATGCCAAAAAGGAAGATAAAGGCCCGGATAAGCCCGCCGTGGAGGCGGCTCAGAACCGTGAGGGTGAGTACATTACTATCGAGGATTTTGCCCGCCTGGATCTGAGGGTGGCGGAAGTCAAGGCCGCCGAAAAGATGAAAAAAGCAGACAAGCTTTTGGTCCTGACTCTGCAGGTGGGGGATGAGGAAAGGAAGGTAGTCTCAGGCATTGCTCCCTGGTACGCCCCGGAAGAATTGGTAGGTAAAAAGGTGGTACTGGTTGCCAATCTGCAGCCGACCAAGCTGCGCGGGGTGATGTCAGAAGGGATGATCCTGGCGGCCAGCGAGGGGGACCGCTTGGAGGTGCTGACCCTGGCCTCTGACTTTCCTTCGGGGGGCAAGGTCAGATGAGGCAGCAGCCGGAATCGCTTACTGTTATCGACTCCCATGCTCATCTTCAGGATCCCCGTTTTGCCGAGGATGTGGAAGAGGTAATCGCAAGAGCCATCCAGGGCGGTGTGGAAATGATAATCTGCATCGGCTATGATTTGGAGTCCTCGCGGGCGGCGGTGGAACTGACCCGCCGCCACCGTGAGATCCGGGCGGTGGTTGGGATACATCCCCATGACGCTAAAACGATTAACGACCGGGTGCTGGCCGAGGTATGGGATCTGGCACGTGATCCCAGGGTTGTTGCCATCGGGGAGACGGGCCTTGACTACTATCGAAACCTGTCGTCCCCTGATGAACAGAGAAAGGGCTTTCGTGCCCAAATAAACCTGGCAAAGAAACTGGGCAAACCCATCGTAATTCATGACCGTGATGCCCATGAAGAGGTCTTATCAATAATAAAGCAGGAGAAAGCCGGTGCCAACGGGGGCATCATGCATTGCTATTCGGGACGGCTGCCCCTGGCAGTCGAGTTGATGAAACAGGGATTCATGATCTCCTTCGCCGGTCCCCTCACGTTCAGCAATGCTAAAAAGTCAGTAGAGGTGGCTGCGCGGGTGCCTCTGGACAGAATTCTGGTGGAAACCGACTGCCCTTACCTGACCCCGGAGCCTTACCGGGGCAAGAGAAACGAACCCTTGTATGTTTGGGAGGTAGCCAAAAAGCTGGCGGAGATTCACCGCAAGAGCTTGCAGGAGATTGCCTACATCACCGCTTATAACACCCGTCGGGTTCTGGGGCTATAGTCGACAAGCGGCTGGAGGAAATGTTTCCTGGTGCCGAACGGAATCGGATATTCAAGAAATATGGCGACGATTTCTTGAAGAGCAGCGGCAATACAGTAATAATCTGGAAATAAAATTGACTAACCCTCCTGGATTCTTTTACAATTATAAAGTCCCAGTGAAAGGGGGGTTGGTTTATTCTGGATTTCAAAAACAGAAAGAATAGGGTAATGGGGATCGGGATTGCAGTTATCACCCTGACCCTTGTTACCTATTCCTGCTTGGAGAAATCTGTAACCATTAAAGTTGATGGCAAGGTGATCGAACAGCGAACCTTTAAGCAAACAGTGGGCGAGGTCCTCGAGGCCAACAACATACAGCTTGATCCGCACGACCAGGTTACACCGGGGTTGCAAGCAGCGGTAAAAGAGAATATGGTGATTAATGTTGTCCGCGCATTTCCGGTAACCGTAATCGCCGATGGAGAAACCAGAGAGATAATCAGTATCCCTGTAAAAGTGGAAAATGTGTTGCAGCAGGCGGGAATAGAGTTAGGGGAAAGGGATTTGGTTTCGGCCAATCTCGATGACCTTACCTCCGGAGGACAAGTTATCAAGGTTACCCGGGTGGCAGAGGAGACAATGGAGGTAACGACCCCGGTACCTTACAGCCGGGAGTATGTCAATGACAATAATCTGGAGATGGGTCTGACCCGGACGGTCAGTCGGGGAAAGCCGGGGCAGATGCGTCAAGTGGTTAAGGTTACCTACCACGACGGCGAAGAGGTTAAGAGAGAGGTATTGTCTTCCGAATTAATAAAACCTCCGGTTAAGGAAGTTGTTGCCAGGGGAACTATTACTTCCGTTTCCCGGGGCAGTTTAAGACTGGACTTTCAACGGGTGATGATGGCTGAAGCGACCGCCTACACTTATACCGGGCGCAATACCGCCACCGGTAAACGTCCGGCTGTTGGTCTGGTTTCAGTGGATCCGAAGGTTATTCCAATGGGAACCCGTCTTTATATAGAGGGCTACGGCTTTGCAACTGCTGCTGACCGTGGGTCTTCCATCAAAGGCAACAAGATTGATGTTTTCCTGGAATCCAAGGAAGCTTGTATCAAATGGGGACGCCGCTGGGTTAAGGTTTACGTATTGAAATAAGGTCCGGCATTACCTGCCGCTTATTGCCAGAATCTTTTGGTTTTCGAGTTGAGAGAATAATCAACAAGGCGATAAGCGAGGAGGTGATGGAACTGCGGGGCAAGGCTTTGCCAATTCTGATCCTTATGGCAATACTTTCAACCCTGGTCATTGCAGGTTGTAACCGGGATGAGCAGGCACCAAGACGACCGGTCACACCACGGGAAAAAACCACCACTGAGGATTCAACTCTCACCAGGAAGGCTCAGCAGCCGCCAACCCAGGCAACAGCTACCGAAATCCGCAAATTGGCCGACCGGCTGACTAATAAGGCGGTAGAGGTGAAAGGGGTTCGTTCGGCAACGGTTGTGGTACAACCTGCCAATAACAGGTATACGGTTCTGGTGGGCCTGACTTTGAATTCGGAAGTAAAACAAGATCAAACCAGCGCGATTAAAAAAGAGGTTTCCGAAAAACTGAGCAAGACAGACAAGAGAATTAATCGAGTGCTGGTAACGACCAACCCGGAGCTGGTGAGAAGGATAGAAGACATTGCCCGGGGTATTTTGGGCGGCAAGCCGGTACAAAGCTTTGCAGAAGAGATAACCGAGGTAACCAGAAGAATTGCACCCACTATTGATTAATCATTTTATGACAACAAAGAACCTGGGAATGAATCCCGGGTTTTTTGTTGCGAAATATTTTGTAGTAAAATAATACTAGCTTAATGAGTAAGGCAGGATGCTTGCTTTGGATAATGCTACTCTTTCCGGTGTGCGACGCCTGCTGGCGGAAAAGGGGCTGCGACCGCATAAAGGGTTGGGACAGAATTTCCTGGTTGATAAGAATATATTACAAAAAATAACGACTGCCGCTGAATGCACGAAAAATGACGTGGTCCTGGAAATTGGCGCCGGATTGGGTGCCTTAACCTTGTGTTTGGCGGATTTGGCCGGTCAAGTTGTTGCGGTTGAGATTGATAAGAAGCTGATTCCCATTCTACAAAAGGTATTCGAGTCCAGGTCCAATATTGCCTTAATATCAGGAGATATTCTGGCCTTAGATTGGGAAAAGGAGATTTTTGGTTTTCTTAAGAGCCCTCGAGACAAGATTATAATCTGCGCTAACCTTCCGTATTACATAACCAGCCCTGTTATTTTTAAGATCCTGGAACACAGAAACCGGATCAGACAGGCGGTGCTGATGGTACAACGGGAGGTGGCCGCTAGACTGCTGGCGGTTCCCGGGAGCAGAGACTATGGTTTGATAACCGTTAACGTCAATAGAATGGCTGAAGTTGAGATGATAGCCCGGGTATCCAGAAACTGTTTCTATCCTTCGCCGGAGGTGGATTCGGCTGTAATCAGGCTGTCTCCACGGTCCCGGTCTCCGGTTATGGTGGAGAACGAAGAGGTGTTTGCGGAGCTGGTCAAGGCCGCCTTTCAGGCCCGGCGCAAAACCATGTTGAATGTCCTGGTCAGCAGAAATATGGCGGATCGGGATAAGGCAATGGAGGTTCTTCTATCACTGGGAGTGGATCCTAATCGGAGGGGTGAAACCTTAAGCATAGAGGACTTTGCTCAGATTGCCAACCGCTTATCGTAAAGGGGGAAGAAGTTATGATGTTTATCAGCCCCACCCACGGCCGGTTAAGTTTGGAGCAAATGGTTGACGACATTCGTGCGTACATCGCAGAAGACACCAGTTTTCAGTATAAACTAATCGTGGGTTCAGACTCCCAACCGCGTGATGTAACCTGCTTTGTCACGGCTATTATTGTACACCGCGTAGGAAAAGGAGCGCATTATTACTATACCAAAAGGTATGACCGCAAGATAACCAGCCTCCGCCAGCGTATCTTTTATGAAGCCTCTTTAAGCCTTGAAATGGCCGACAAATTGTCGGAATGTCTCTCACGGAAAGAGGGCGACAACCTCAAGGTCGAGATTCATCTCGATGTGGGAACCCATGGGGAGACCAAGGAACTGGTTAAAGATATCATTGGAATGGTTGTGGGCAGCGGTTTTGATGCCAGGATCAAACCTCATGCCAGTGGCGCCAGCAAGGTAGCGGATCGTCACACCAAGTAAGACTCTCGCTCTCCAAACGAGATACAAAAAGGATTAGATCAGGTGAGGCGCAGAAGTTTGGCTGGTTTCATGTTGTTGACATCCAATGTTGTTAGGTAATAATGGTGAATAGTTAACAGTATAAAATAAAGGGTTGGTTTAACATGGATATAACCTTTGACGAATTCCTTTACCAGGAAGTAGAGCGGGCCAAACCTGGTATAGAAAGCGGATTACAAAAGAGGAACCTTTTAGACAGCTATCTCGAATGGTGTCAGTGCAACTATGCAGAGCCCTACGATTGGAAGACGCTTAGGGAATGGGACTCAAACGTATTCGACGAGATTGTTGCCGATTATGTTTGCTGCCATGGCCCCTTTAAGCCCGATAAATACCATGATAAGGAATGCTGGTAGGTTAAGGGGTGCCAAAGACCCGCTGAAAGCCTCCCTCCGTTCCCTGACCCCAGTTGCGTTTAGATTACCACCGCGCCTTCACGGCACCGCTTTAAGCAGCCGAATGGGAAGAATGGTTCCAATTTCACTGCTTAATAACATATCTCCGCTGATGAAAGGCTTTACATATCATGGGGTGCCAACCCGGTTTCGGAATATCATAGTGATACGAATACCGCTGAGGTAAAATTAAAACAGACGACATTTGACCGTGAGGTGGCATTTTGTCCGCAACCGGATCCAAGTATAAAAATCTCTGTCAGGAGATATCCGGCTACGGTAAAGTGATGGTGGCCTACTCGGGCGGGGTGGACAGTACCCTGCTCCTGCGGGTTGCTTTGGAGTGTCTGGGCCGGGATAATGTTTTGGCTGTTACTTCGCAATCTCCCTTAACGCACGAGCTTGATATAACGGCGGCCCGGGGAACTGTCGGGTCCCTGGGTGCTCAGCACCGTATAATTACCGTTAATAATCTGGAGAACGAAAACATTGCCTCCAACCCGCCCCATCGCTGCTACTACTGCAAACTCCATCTTTACACCTTGCTGGAGCAGCTGGCCCGGCAGGAAGGTTATTCCGTCATTATTGAGGGCACCAACGCCTCCGACCAGGGTGATTACCGTCCTGGATTCGAGGCCTTGCAACAGTTCAACCTGGTAAGGAGCCCCCTGCTCTCCAATGGTCTGGACAAATCTGAAGTACGCCAATTGGCCTACCAGCTGGGATTAGAAAACTGGGATCGTCCATCCAATGCCTGTCTGGCCTCGAGGTTCCCCTATGGAGAACCCCTGACCGCCGAGAAACTCGCGGCCGTATCCCGGGCTGAGACCGAGCTCGCTGCTATGGGATTGACCGGAATACGGGTCAGATACCACGGGCCGGTAGCCCGAATTGAAATGCTTCCCGGGGATATGGAGCGGATGATGAAGCCGGAAATGAGGGCCGCCGTTTCCCAGGCAGTCAAAAAATGCGGCTTCACCTATGTCAGCCTGGATCTGGACGGCTACGTACAGGGAAGCCTGAATAAAGAACTGCAGCGCAAGCCGGGAGGCAGAGAATTCCCATGAATTTCCCTCCGCCGGGATGATGCTGGGACACCCTCTCCCCGCCCGGGAACTAATTCGCTTATAACCCGGTTATATCATTGACAATCGAAAAGGTATTATATAAAATATTGGTTTGGCTTGACTTGGACAACCAAAATGCTATACAATAAATTAGAAAAATGAATAAGAAGGTGATATGTTTGGATTCTCCCAGGCCAATATCACAGATTAAGCAGGATTTGGATTCTTTTGTTGGCAGTCGCATCAGATTGAAAGCCAATCGGGGAAGGAACCGTATCATAGAGCGAGAGGGTGTCCTGGAATCCACCTACCCAAACATCTTTATCATTAAGATAAATGAGCGTAAAGTAGAGAGAAGAGTATCATATAGTTACGCTGATGTTCTAACGGAGACGGTTGAGTTGTTTGTTTACGACGATGATGAAGAGATTAAAATTGTGAGTGGCCATAAATAACCGCAATCAGCGGTTTTTTTTTGCGCAACCATCGAAAGTCTCTAATTGGTGGGCACTCCTACCGGTATTACCAGTGGTTTCTTAATTCTTATGATATATGAGCCGTAAACAAGCGGTATCCCGGAACGGCGAAACCCATTCTTTTTTAACGTCATTCCATAAGCCCCACTGCCAACCCTGATTACTATTCTTCTCCTCCGGCGCAGCACAGGTAATTCATGCTGGAAACCTGTAATTAATAAATTATCCGGCCTGCGTACCGACCCCATAGTGCGATCTATAGCCTGTAAGATCTGCCGCGCTCTTTCCAACCAGGTGTTCTTTTGAGCCAGTGCGATTCTGGCCTGACGAAGGTGAGCCGGATCTTCGTATAGGGCGCGGCGGATATTAATGATGAATTCATCGTCATTCGACGAGTAATAGATTTCCGGGAAACCCTGCGTTTCGGGAAGGGCGGTTGTTACGACCGGAATTCCGGCCGCCATGTATTCCCACATTTTAATGGGATTAACCGCTTCCGTCATCTGCGAGACCCGGAACGGTATGATGGCGGCATCAAAAAGCTGGGTGTAATTGGGCAGGACTTCAAACCTCTTGTAGCCAAGCCAGTGGAGATTGGGACGCCGGGGGACACTGGTAAGGTTGTATAAAGGACCCACCATTACGACATGACCGTGGGTAAGGCTGTCGGCCGCCCTGACTATCAGGTTGAAATTCAGCCAGGTGGCTATGGCGCCATGATACCCAACGATAGGAGGCTCCAGTTCTTTTATATCTTCCGGTACCGGGAGGTTGCGGTGACCGGCCCGGGAGAAGTGCTCAAAATCGCACCCGTTGGGAACCAGGATGGTATTGGGATTGACGGTCAGGCTGTCACGGTAAAGCCGTTGGGAAGAGGCAACCACCAAATCAGCCGAGGTCAAGGCGCGACGCAGGTAGGGTGCCAGGGAAACAAACTCCTCTACCGGTTCGTCCAGGTAATCGAAAACTACCAGGGATGGATTGTATTTGGGGATAAGATCTACATGGGCCGGAGAACTGAAGTAGAATATTGGTTTCTGCTTCATGTATGCCTTGGGATCAACTTTATTGAGGATGACCAGATTATTTGATACTCTGATAACTCCTCGCGTATGGGGCGTATTAGTGCCGGGGTTCATATAAAAGACCCTGGCACCCAGGGAAGCAAAGGCCCCCATAAGCTGCTGCGGTCGCTGGACCTGCCAGTCAAAATCAATGGTCGGGGGATAGAGGATGGTATAGCTCATGTGTTTACCTCCCCGCAATACAGGTTGCCAAGCGCAATATTACCTGAATCGCATTGCTGTTTATGTAACTCATCACAGTCTATTCGTGGGTGCCGGGGAAGGTGAATAATTCTGTTTGTTTTATGGGTTTTTCATGTTGATGGCCACCCTTTTTACTTTCATAACCCGCCATCTCCGGTTGAAATTGCTGTCAACTGTATAACAGCAGCCGTAATCGTGCTTGCTCCCGACCGCCGGTGTTTGCAGCGCGTTCAGGAACTCCTCAGCCCGGTGGTGATAAGTGTGTCTCGCGTATACGTAGGCCTGACCATTGCGGGCAATCCGCTGTCGTTCTTCCGGCCGAGCCAGGTAGTATTCCACCAACTCTACGGTTTCCTGTGGTGATTTGGACCAGACCAGATGCTCATGGTTGGAGAAAAGGTTTTCAACCGCCGGGGTCCACTGGGTCAGGTAAAACGCCCCGCAGCCCAGGGACTCAAAGGTTCTCATGCTCATCATGGTGGGGGAGGTGTCAACCGAGTGCAAACCCAGCACGATCTTGGCGGAGGAATAAGCAGTACGCATCTCCTCGTAAGCTAAGCCGCCCCCGTAAATATGCGGTTCAATAAAAAAACGGTTTTGGCGATTGAGCCACCAATCCAGACCGTATACTTTGAGATCAAAGTCTTTGTCGATTAACGGCTTCAGGATGATTTCCATGCCCTTTAGGCGGGCCGGGAATTGACTGTAGTTGTTGCCGACAAAAATACAGTCGTGGTTGAACCGCGGGTCCGGTTCTACCCGGTGATGAAATGATGGCGAACAGGCAAACAACATCAAATGCGCCTTTATTCCCTGGGAATAATATTTGTCAATGCATTCAGCCGCGGTGGTGAAGACATACTGGGAGTTTCTCGCCATAGGCAGCGAGAGGCTTTCAAAAAACAAAGGGTCCTCACTGGCCCAAAAAATATGAGGGATTCCCTTCCGGCGGAGGATAGGGAAGATAATATCCCCCAGCTTTCCCCAACCACCTTGAGAGCATACGTAATCAGGATTAAAAGAAGAAATTGCGTGTTCCAGGGAATCAGGGTCCTGCTGGGAGGCCAATCCTGCGTCAATGATCTCAACGGTTTCACCGAGCTCGGTGAGGGTCCGGCCCAGCCCGTGAGTGATCATAGGATTCACATCGGTGAATAAAAACCTCAAAGGGAGCACCTCTTCTTACAGGATTAATCAGTAGCAAGCCAATATTCCGGGTAATCAGGCGACATGGCATTGTCGGGAGCGTGACCAAAATCTATGGCCACCTTGCCCCATTGCTCAGCCATGGTGGTGCAGATTACCGTCGCATTACACCCGGCGGAAACCAGGGACCATTCGTGACCAATTCGGGCCATTGCCTCTATACAGGAGTCAACCTCCTCATACCCGTCGATGGAAACGGTACCTGGGACTACCACCCCCAGTTTCTCATACAGGAAGCGGGCGAACTGTTCGGCCGGGCGTCCCACCAGCAGCGGCGGGAATCGTCGAATCAGCTCAACAAAAGGCTTAAACATGGGCAGGTATACGTTTTCAAAGGCATAGCAGATCGAGCGGGGCCGAATTCCCAAGGCCTTGAATACCCGGCACGTAAAATCATCATCGGCAAATACCCCTACCATATCGGCTTTGGTGATAGATGCAATCATTCGATCCCGTAATTCCAGGTTGGGCAGTCTTACCCCACAGTACGTGTTGGACCCTCCCCAGGGTAAATTTTTTTCAATCCAGTCGAGGCTGTAAACCAACTCCTGGGCCAATACCGTGAGTTCCCCGTCGCCCAAACGGATTAAAGAAAACGGCCTTCCCGAGAACAGGGAATACTCAATGTGCTCAACAATTGTTTCCGCGGCAGCGTAATCCTGGGGAGAGAAAATTGCACTCAAGCCTATCACCTCGGAAAATAATGGAATACATTGACATTACAGTATATGGATGGAATTGGAGAGGGGTTACGAAAGGGTTTCAGACTGGGCTGTGGTGTCCGCGAAATCCTAGAGGCGGCCGTAAGCCCTGAGTATCTGTTCCGCGCGCTGCTGGTAAGTATGCTCCTGATAAACGTATCTTTGAGCATGCAAGGCCCGTTCCCGGCGTTCATTCTCGCTCATGCCCAGGATGGTCCTGACGGCGTCCAGGGTTTGATCAGTATCCCTGGCCTGGAATATCAGGTCACCAAACAGCGATTCCTGAGCTTTGGTGTAATGGGCCAGGTACAGGCCGCCGGCGCAGCCCAAGGCTTCGAATGGACGCATTGAGGTCTGGGTTATCGAGGTATCGTCACAGTTGACGCCCAGCACAATCTTGGCGGAACTGTAAACCCAGGGTAATACCTCATAGGGGAGCAGACCGCCGTAAACCCAGGGGTAGGATAGGAGATTTACCGGTCGGTGCGGATCATCCCAGTATAACCCCCAGATTTTAATGGAGAAGCCTCGTTCTACCAGGGGCATAATAAACCATTGGATTTCCTGCCATCGGGAATCGTAATTTGTTGCTACCAGTATCATGTCGTAAAGGTAATCCTCTCGGGGCCCGGTATAGCAGTGGAATTCCGGATTACACGCAAACAGCAGCACTTCGGAACCCTTCCCCAGGGATTCATACCGGGAAACGCACTCGGCAGTGGTGGTAAAGACGTAATTCACCAGTGGTGCATAGACCATGGAAACCGACTCGGTAGAAACCGGATCTTCGATGGCCCAATACAAATGCGGTATGGAAAGACTGCGAATTGTGTGGCAGACTGTAGGGCCGTCAAACCCCGGGTAACCTTCAGTGAAAATAAAGTCCGGTCTAAATTCATGGATAACCGACAATAACCGGCGCCGCTGTTCTCCCGGCGAAACTCCTCCCCAGAGGCGTTCTTCTTCACCCATGATAATCCTAACCTGACATCCAATTTGTCGGAAACCGGCTGCGAGCCCGTATTTGATTAATGGCGATTCATTGGTAAACAGAACCCGCATGGTTTTCCCTCTCATCCCACTATACCGGCTTATAATTGGAATCCGCTGCAGTCAGGAAAGAACTACAGGCCGGACTACTACCATAATATATGGGAAAATCGGTTTTGACACAAAGGTTGTGCCCAAGGCCGCAGCTCGTAACGGCTCGGGATAATTTTGAGTCCTTTTAATACCCTGGTGCATAAAAAGATAATAGCGGTGCCAACAGACAGGATAGGGGATGATAGTATTATTAATCCGCCTCGGGTTTTAATCGGGTGTCCGGTACGCAACCGGGAGTGGATACTCCCCCGCTACCTCCAGTCCCTGTTGGAATTGGACTACCCGCGGGACTGCATAGAATATGGTTTCATTGTCAATGACAGCACTGATAACACCTTGAACATCCTCCAGGAATTTGCACGCAGTTCCATTTCACCGGTGCATATCACCATAAAGAATATGGGCAACCGCCGTCCATCTTCACGGGGAGCTTATAATATCGGGAACCTGGCGATTCTGCGAAATATCATGCTGCATATCTTTCTAGGCAGCAAATGCAGCCATCTTTTCTCCGTAGACAGCGATATACTGGTAACCCCCGGGTGTCTGAAAGAGCTGCTCCGGCTCAACCTGCCGATAGTTTCGCTTTTGGTGCGCAACGACCATCATCTTGGTGATCCGGGGTATTACAACATATCACAATTACAGGGAGGCCATTACCGACCGGTTCAGGATTTTCCCCGTGGGCGTGTGATACCGGTTGATTGTACCGGAGCTGCTTATCTAGTTCAGCGAGGGGTAATAGAGATGGGAGTCAGGTATTACCCCCACCGGCAGGGAGAAGATGTAGGTTTTTGTGAAGATGCTCGGGGGAAAGGCATCTCCATATGGTGTCACACCGGGTTGGAAGGCAACCATGTGATGATCGGGGCCGGATGTTCAAAAGAAACATAAACAGGAGCCATTTTAAAAGAAGGGGGTGCAACCTAAGCACACTTCATTCCTGCCTTTCATAATATATCCTAGAAATCAAGCAAAAAGCGTTTCCCTTCCCGCGACGGCAGTAAGGAGGTCAAGGATTACACATAAAAGGAGGGAAGAAGAATGGGTTTGATTTGTGAATACCCCTGCCGGCTCGATCTTTTCGCTGAGGTTGTCAAAGCTAAGAATACTCAACGCCAGGAAAAAGTGCTCGACGAAATCATCTGTATTCCAGCAGAGGATGTCGGAGGAAGAATCACCCAGATTGATGATATTAAGGTGCAGTTGATATCAGCAGAGGAAACATTTGTTGGCAACCACAGAGTGAAGGTTAGCCTGGCTTTCAACCTGATACTCATTGTAGTTGTAGGCGAAGACCCGGGAGTTTTTGAGATTGTTACCCTTGAGGGGTTCAACTTCAGCAAGAGCATAACCCTGGATGAGTTTAACCCTCCCTTGAGCCCGCAGGAATTCAAGGAAGAGGTTGAGAGATCCCAGATAATTCTCAAAAACTGGAGTTTTGAAGGAGAGATCCTGGGCAATTGCGAGGACCCCAACAGCCCGTGTTTCACAGTTACCCCGGTACCCGGAACCTGCATTTTGCTCAAAGTATTCGTTGATATCATCGACAAACTCACCAAGTTCCATGACGTAGTCGCGTTTGCTGAGCTTGATCCCGACGATTGCTAACCCCCTTGCCTGGCGTCAGCCGGGCGTTTACTTAGAAAAGAAGGGGGGACTTGGCCAGTCTCCCCTGTCAGCCTGGGAGGAATGAGTTTATTGGATGGGCAAAACGATAGGACCCAAGTCAGGGACCGGGTTAGAAGACTGATTAACTCACAGAGGGAATTCAACGAACAGGTAAACCAGTTTTGCCGGGAGACCAGCGATCCCGAAGTGCAGCGAATCCTGGGGGAAATCGCCAAACGAGGCCTTGAAAACATCAACCGACTCTCCAGATTGCTGGCCATTAAATGCGCCACTTGAAGGTAGGTAAACCCTCTGGTGGAGGGTTATTGATTAAAAGTCTTAACCTGCTCCCACTGACTTAGCTGACGTAAAGGCTTCCTTGCCGGAATGATTGCCGGAATTCGCTTGTTGGGTTGGTCCAACTACTTGCATGCTGCAAGCTTAGAAGAGATAGCAGCCGGCTGTAAACAGCCAAAAAAATCAGGTTAAATGAGCATAAAAGCAGTAAAAATAGGGATTTATCGCCGCATTCAGTAACCCGGCCCCGATTTCCAACATATAATTTAGGTAACGAATTGGATAATCTTCCAGCTTTGGAGGTGTCAATAAGAGCAGGGGAGGGGGTCAGAATGGCTACGGATAAGTTTGAACACGCTACCTTCTATCTGACAAAAAACCAGGTTGATCAAATCAAGAAGCTCGCAAAAGACAACCAGATCTCGCGCAGTGCATTGGTGCGCATGATTATAAGAGAGTACCTTGCCAGACAGGATGAACACAAGAAGGAGTAGTGCAAACAGCGCATGGATGGCTGAATGAAAAGCACCCGGAAAGGGTGCTTTTGGCCTGCCGAGGATTCCGTTGTTGGCAGGTTTTTATATTACTGAATTACAGGCAGTCGGTGTTAAACCGAATGTTAAAGACCGGTTCAAGCCGTTGGGCTACCAACCGGTCTTTTTGCATTTCGAAAAATTTTTCAAAAAGCATATTTAACCGTTGACAACTGACGACTGCAACACTATTATATATAATGATTACAGATTTGTTATCATTATATATTTGGTGCCGTTAGGGATAGGTCGATGGCCAAGGACTATCGATGTTTTCCCGGCGCCGGAACCGGGGCACCTTAATACAAAATATTATGTTATTGAGGAGGGATTGCTCTTATGAAAAAATGGGTATGTGGGGTATGCGGTTGTGTTCACGAGGGAACTGCACCACCGGAAAAATGTCCCCAGTGCGGAGCAAGCAGGGAGAAGTTTTCGGAATTATCGTCTGACAGGCTGGTCTGGGCCGATGAACACCGGATCGGGGTTGGTGCCGGAGTAGATCCCGAGGTGGTGGAGCTCCTACGTGCCAACTTTGTGGGAGAGTGTACCGAGGTTGGTATGTATCTGGCCATGAGCAGACAGGCTGATAGGGAAGGTTATCCGGAAATAGCCGAGGCCTACAAGCGGATTGCCTGGGAAGAAGCGGAACACGCCGCGAAATTTGCAGAACTGCTGGGCGAGGTTGTAACCGCAGATACCAGAAAGAATCTGGAGATGCGGGTGGAGGCGGAATTCGGTGCCTGCCAGGGCAAGAAAGACCTGGCGACCAGGGCTAAGCAGCTTAATTACGACGCTATACATGATACCGTGCATGAAATGTGTAAAGATGAAGCCCGACATGGGGCGGCCTTTGCCGGCCTGTTAAAGCGTTATTTCCAAGCCTGAAAGCAGCCGTGCCGGATAAGTGAGGCCATTTGGAGCGGATCGCTACCCCGGTAACGGAGTTTCACACCTATTCATTTTATTGGTGTCACTCCGTAGGATAATATCCGCTCCAAAAATTTTGGGGAATGGGGGAGGAAGAATATGAAACAAGCGGTACCTGTTAAGGATGGCATTTGGTGGGTGGGAGCCCTTGACCCGGATCTCAAGGTTTTCGATATTGTGATGACCACCGAATATGGAACCACCTATAACTCCTATTTGGTTAAGGGATCGCAGAAGACTGCTCTTATAGAAGCGGTTAAGGACGGCTTTTTACCAGAATTCCTGGAGCGGATCAAGGAGGTTGTAGATCCGTCCAGCATCGATTTCCTGATTCTTAATCACACCGAACCTGACCATACCGGTTCTGTTGCGGAGCTGTTAAAAATCGCACCGCAGATAACAGTGGTTGGAAGTCAAATAGCGCTTACCTTTCTGGCCGAGATTGCCAATCGTGACTTTCGAAGTATGGCCGTCAAAGACGGGGATGTGATTTCTCTGGGGGACAAGACCCTGCGCTTTATTGACGCTCCATTTTTGCATTGGCCGGACACCATTTTCACCTATTGCGAAGAAGACCGGGTACTGTTCAGTTGTGATGTCTTTGGCTCTCATTACAGTGACGAACGATTGTTCAACGATCTTATTGAGAACGACTTTTCAGATGCCTTTGAATACTACTTCCAGATGATTCTCGGCCCGTTTAAGTCCTACCTCGCACAGGCTTTGGATAAGATTGCAGGTCTGGATATTGATGTTATCTGCCCGAGTCACGGCCCCATTCTGCGGTCGAATTTGGACGACTATATAAAGCGTTATCGGGAATGGACCAGGCCGCCGCAACGCAGTGAAAAGCCAATAATAATAGTCCCTTACGTCTCTGCTTATGGCTACACCCAGAGTATTGCGAAATCGATAATTGAAGGTGTATCCATGATGGGTGATTTTGACATCCAAAGCTACGATCTGGTGGAAACCCCGGTAGAAGAAGTGCTGCCTAAGATTGAGGGGGCCGATGCTCTGCTGGTGGGGTCGCCCACCCTGGTAGGGGATGCGCCGCCTCCCATCTGGCAGCTCCTCTACAGCCTATCACCGGTGGTACACGGCAACAAGCTGGCAGGTGCTTTCGGATCGTACGGGTGGAGCGGCGAAGCGGTGCCCAATATCGAAGCCAGATTGCGCGCCTTGAGAATGCAGGTGGTGCCCGGCCTCAAAATAAACTTTAAGCCTTCGGGAGCTCAACTGGAGCAAGCGTTTGAGTGGGGCGTGAACTTTGGACGCCGGTTAAGCGATTATCTCACGCCCAAGGCCAAAACCAGCTGGCGCTGCTTGGTCTGTGGGCAGGTTTTCCAGGGTGAGGAGCCACCCAATGTATGCCCGGCGTGTGGTGTCAGCCGTGAAAACTTCGTGCGGGTGCAGCCGGAAGATGAATTTTTCAACGACACTGAGGATACGTATGTAATTGCCGGCGGGGGGATTGCAGCCTTAACCGCCGCCGAAGCTATCCGTAAACGTGACCGTACCGGGAAGATACAGATTTATACCCAGGAACCCTTCCCCATATATTACCGTACGGCTCTGGCCGAATGTATGACCGAAAGGCTGGCTGATGAGGCACTATTTGTCCATCCGGAATCCTGGTTCCGGGAAAACCGCATTGAAGTTTTTACTGGAAAAACGATCTCGGAGATAAACCCCGGCGAAAAGAAAATTACCCTGGAGGATGGTACGCCAGTCTCATACTCCAAACTGATTATTGCTACCGGAGCTCACAGCTTTATTCCTCCAATTCCCGGCAGTGACCTGCAGGGGGTTTTCACGCTGCGCAGCCTGGAAGATGCCGACCGCATCAGGGAATACACCCGGGGCCTTAAGAAAGCAGTTATCATAGGCGGTGGAGTACTTGGTCTGGAGGCGGCCTATGAGCTGAAGGAAGGCGGGTTTGAGGTCACCATAATAGAAGCCTCACCCCGGCTTATGCCGCGGCAGTTAGACCAGGACGCTTCCGAGCGCCTGGAGGAAATTCTGACCAAAGCCGGAATAGAACTGGTCCTGGGTGCGTCTACAGGCGAGATATTGGGACCGGAGCGGGTCACGAGTGTCAGGTTGTCCGATGGACGGGAGATCCCTTGCGACTTTGTACTGCTCTCCACAGGAGTCAGGCCCAATACGGGACTGGCCCAAGCGGGGGGGCTGAATGTCAACCGGGGAATCGTGGTCGACAGCTCTATGCGGACCAGCGCCAATGATGTCCTGGCCTGCGGTGACGTAGCCGAATACAACGGGGTTGTAGCCGGGTTATGGACGGTGGCTGTAGAAATGGGACGCGTAGCCGGGGCCAACGCGGCCGGAGATTGGCTGGAATACGATCCTCCAAAGTTATCCACCATGTTGGCGGTGTTTGGCCAGGAGATATTCTCAGTAGGCGACGTCAACCAACCCCCGGAAAACTGCCGCATTGTGACCAGCAGTGACCCGGCGGCGGGCTCGTTTAAGAAATACTTTATCCAGGATGGGGTTTTGATCGGAGCCATTATTATTGCTCCTAAGGTTAAGGCAACCGGAGCCCTGCGTGCGCTGGGACGAGGCGGCAAGGTAAAGGCCAACAAGTGGAAGTGCCGTCGGTGCGGGTATATACATGACGGCCCTGAACCGCCGGATGTATGTCCAGTTTGTGGCGCTCCCAAAAACCTGTTTGACCCCGTGGAATAAGATCTTCCCTCTTATTGGGCCGGGGTAGACGGGGATGTTCAGCGCTCTTCTCTCAGGTTGTTGGCAAAGGAGCCTGATCGAAAAATAGTCATATATACTCCTAAGACCGGTATAAGCGCATGCTGAACCGGTCTTTTTATCTCCGGGTGGTTCAAATGGCCGAATTGCGGAAAAAATAAATAAGAATTTAACGCCGATATCAAATGTGAAGCGACAGCTTGTCAGGTTGTCGAAGAATGTCTAAACTTAACATAAGCACCCGAACGCGAACGGATTGGAGGTAATACGATGGAAAACAGATGGAAAGAGATGTACAAGAGCAAGCTCAAAACGCCGGATGAAGCGGTGGCCGAGATCCGTGATGGGGAGGGAATCGGATTTTCGCTGGCTAACGGACGGCCGGAAGCCTTCTGCAACGCGCTGGCGAAAAGGGTTTTGGCAGGGGAATTGAGCAACATTAAGGTGTTTGCGGGACTGGGATTGAGTCCTACACTGTTAAATAGCCCGGAAATCGTGGACAAGGTTGAATTCGATTGCCCCTACCTGGGTCCCATCGAACGTTTCTTCGTGCAGAAGGGGTTGTATACATATACCCCGGTAAAACTGGGCGATGCTGATCTGATCGCTCGCAGGAACCTGCGTCCCGGATCGGTTATGGCCATGACGGTATCTCCAATGGATCGCAACGGATTCTTCAGCTGTGGAATCAACGTGGACTATGGGTATGGCCTGGCCAGAATGCATCCCGGCAAGCGCCTGCTGATACTGGAGGTTAACGAACACATGCCCCGGACCTTTGGGGTTAACCTTTTTCACATAAGCGAAGTGGATGTTATTATCGAGAATAATGTTCCCTTGAAGACCCTGCCTGAGGTTAAGGTAACTGAGGAAGACAGAAGAATTGCAGAGTACATAGTGGAACACATACCGGACGGAGCCTGTATACAGTTGGGGATCGGCGGCATTCCCAATGCCGTGGGTGAGTTCTTAAAGGACAAGAAAGACCTCGGGATCCATACCGAGATGATAACCGACAGCATGCTGGATCTTTGGGAGTGTGGAGCGATTACCTGCCGGAAGAAGAATTTCATTCCCTACAAGTGGGTGGCATCCTTCGCTCTTGGTTCGCAGAGGCTTTATGATTTTATCCATGAAAACCCGATGATCGATTTCTACACCGTGGGGTTCGTAAACCGCCCGTCGATCATCGGCAAGAACGACAACATGATCTCGGTAAATGCTACGCTGGAGGTGGACCTTACGGGGCAGTGCGCCTCTGAGTCGATAGGACCCCGGCAGTATACGGGAACCGGCGGGCAACTGGATTTTGTGCAGGGTGCCTGGCTGTCTAAGGGCGGACAGTCATTTATTGCTCTGCATTCCACCTACACCGACAAATCCGGTCAAAGGAAGTCCAAGATTGTTCCCACCCTGGCTCCGGGAACGTTTGTCACTACCCCGCGCACCGAAGTTAACTGGATCGTAACCGAGTATGGAGCAGCCCAGCTTAAGGGTCAAAATGTCAGGCAGCGGGTCGAGGCCCTAATCAACCTCGCCCACCCGGACTTGCGGGACGAACTCCGATTTGAAGCCAAAAAACTGCTGCTGATTTAGCGTATGAACCCGGCTTATCCTCCGCAGGATGTTATCTCAAACAGGACCGGACAGGTCTGGCTTTCGAAAGGATAAAATGCAGTAAAGGACGGGACTCCCCGTCTTTTCTGTCGGGGCGCAGAAGGGGATTCATCTTTATGGGGCTCAATACGGCCCCGGTTATATTGCCGCAGAGGTACGGGTGTCCACCGCCGGGACTAACCACCGGATAGCCCTGATTCCACGTGTTTCAGGTGCTGCAGCATCCCTTCCCGGGCGGCAGCCGGGTCCCCAGCCAGGATTGCATCCAGGATGACTTGGTGCTCGTTTAATATCCGCTCGGCGGTTTTGGGATTTGAATACATCTCGGTGCGGTCTACCAGGAAGGTCTGGTGCATCATATTATCAAGGGTCTTAATGATCCTGCGCAACAGCGGGTTTTTGGTGGCCTCGGCGATGGCGAAGTGAAAGAACAGATCAAATTCCACCCCCTGCTCATGGCGTTCGGCGGTAGCCTTCATATCGTTCAAAACCTCAACCATCTTGAGCCGGTCCTGCTCGGTAGCCCTCTGGGCGGCCAGGGCGGCAGCTTCGGCTTCCAAAATCCTCCTGACTTCCATCAACTGTGCCAAGGGGTTGCGTTCTACAGAGAGCACCAATGCCAGGGGCTCAATCATCTCACTGTTCATACTGGCACTAACAAAGGTGCCTTCTCCCGGCTTTACATCAAGTACCCCCATAGCCTGCAGGGCTACTACGGCTTCCCGGACCGAGGCCCGACTGACCCCGAGCATCTGGGCCATGTCCCGCTCTGAAGGCAGCTTATCGCCGGGATTGAAGGTGCCTGTACTTATCAGTTCTCGCAGCTGTTCAACGATCTCCTCATAGATTTTTTTCGTCTTGATGGGCTTAAACTCTCCCATAACGACCTCCTTCTGCAGAAACGCGCCGAGACTAAACCGCAATTTTCGCCCGTTCCCGCATAAAAGCGATTTCACGGTCGATATCATTCTGAATTTCGGCGATGCGCTGCGAAGCATCGGGGCCTTTAAGAAAACGGTTGAAGCGCCCCTGCTTCATTAAGTATTCATCCACGGGAACCGGGTCCTTTTTGCCGCTGATTATATGTGAGCTGGGGTTATTAAAGCTGATTTTGCCATTTTCGGCTTCCCATAATAACCAGGCGCCGCAGCGCACAGCCATACGGCTCATCTGTACGGTTTCCGACATATCGAACTGCCATCCCAAATAGCAGGGGGCCAGGATTTCGATGTATTTCATACCCGGTATGTTGCGGGCCTTTACCACCTTGTCGTACAGGTCGCCGGGGTAGGCTACCGTAGCCGTAGCCACGTAGGGAATATTGTGCTCCAGCATCAAGAGGGCCATGTTCTTTTTCGGCTGACGCTTGCCGGTAGGGGTGGTAGTGGTAAAACTTCCGCGCGGGGTGGCCCCGCTGCGTTGCACACCGGTGTTGCTGTATGCTTCATTGTTATAGCAGAAGTGAATAAAATTATCGTTGCGCTCGGCTGCAGCCGATAAGGCCTGCAAGCCGATGTCATAGGTGCCGCCGTCGCCCACCCAACTGAATACCGTAGGCAGCTCACCTTGCAGACGGCCCTTTTCCTTCATTATTTCCAGCGCGTTGGCTATACCGGAGGCCGAAGAACCGGCGGTCGCAAAGCAGACATTAATGCAGGGCCAGTTGTAGCCCAGTCTGGGGGTCATGCCCATGCTGGCTACCGCGCAGGAAGGGGTCAGCAGCATGATGGCGTTGGGGCCCAAAGCCTTGCCCACAATGCGCAAGGCCATGGTAGCGGGGCAGCCGCCGCAGGACCCATTACCACTTAAAACCTGCTCGGTATCCGGTAGTTTTTTTATGCTGGTTGTCATATCTCATCCATTCCTTTCCTGGTCTGTGCTGTTTATTCATCCATCATGGCGCGAATCTCGGCGGCCATGAAACGGCGGGTCAGGTCCAGGCCGCCAATGCCCATTACCCGGTTTTTAACCGTGATATCGCTGCGTCGGCCGAAGAGGGCGCTTTTCAGTTCCGAAGCCAGGATGCCTCCGTTATGGCCGAAGTTGTAGTTGCGATCCAGTACCATCACCTGTGCATTTCGCGGCAGGGCTTCCATTATATCCTCGGCCGGGAAGGGCAGGATGAGGCGCGGTCTGAGGAGGCCGGCTTTGATGCCCTGCTCGCGCAGGATATCGATGGAAAGTCTTAATTCGGCGGCCATGCTGTTAACAGCCAAAGCTACTACTTCGGCATCCTCCAGCCGATAGGTGTCGATAGTGTCGCCGTCCCACATGCCGGTGATATCCTTGTACTCCTGCGCCGCCTGTTTTACCAGGGGGATGGAGGCCAAGATATCGCGGGAAAGCATCTGGCGGAAGACTGCGTATTCGGGAGCATTGGTCACATTGCTGAAGGAAGAGGGATGAGCCGGGTCAAGCCGCCATTCCGGTTGGTACGGGGGCAGGAAACGGTCGATATCCTCCTGGGGGGGTACGGTCAGGGGCATCAGGCAATGGGAGATGGCAAAGCCGTCAAAGTTGACCATCACCGGGATATTAACCTGTTCAGCCACGCGGAAGGCCTGCAATATGGTGTTAAACACCTCCTGATTGGATGAGCAGTGATACTGGATCCAACCGGTATCGCGCTGAGCAAATGAGTCCTGATGATCGGCCCACAGGGTCCAGGGAGCAAAAATGCCGCGGTTCACATTGCACATTACCACCGGCAAACGTCCGCCGGAGGCCATATGTAAAACTTCATGCATATACAAGAGGCCGTTGGCCGAGGTGGCAGTGAAAACGCGGGCGCCGGCCGCAGACGCAGCCACAGCGGCGACCAGGGCGCTGTGTTCGCCTTCAACCGGAATGAAGCGGGCGTCGAGCTCGTCATTCTCAACCATGGCGGCCAGGGCTTCCATAATGCTGGTCTGGGGGGTGATGGGGTATCCGGGCACGACATCCACCCGGGCGCTTTTGACGGCCAGCGCGGCGGCATGGGCACCAGTAACCATAATAACTTGCGCTGCTTGCATTAGGCTACTCCTCCTTTACCATGCTGATGGCGCCGGTAGGGCATTCCGTGGCGCATACCCCACAGCCCTTGCAGTAGCTATAATCAATTGTAATCTCTTTGCGATCAATAACCGCTTCCGGACAATACACCCAGCAGAACTGGCATCGGTTACATATCTTATAATCAACGACGGGACGGTGTGTTCTCCAGGAACCGGTATCACCGCCGGCTCCCTTCATCGGCCAGGAAATGGGCCGGTAGGCTTTGGTAACTGATTGCATATGTTTTCCTTCCTTTCGCCAATCGAAACTAATAGCTACATGCTGATCCGGGTTACGGTGTAATAAGCCTTGCCTGCGGCGCCCAGATTGCGTTTGACGTTATTGTTCGGCCATTTATTCAATATGGTTTGCTCCACAATTCTTGGCGGGATGTTGAGCACCCGGCACACCGCACCAAACAGTGGAATATTGATAAGGGGCCCGTCGCCGGAAATCAACCCGGCTTCGCGGGCGATGGTGTCGGCGTCCACCTGCCAGGTAGGGTGATTCTCCACGGCTATCGGGTGGGGAGCATTGACGATCACGGTACCGGACTCAGAGATGCCTTCACTGACTGCCGCCTCGACCAGTTTTTCGCTCATCACCACCACATAGTCCGGCAGGTCGCATTGGCTGTGCGCGAAGATAGTGGTGGGGGACATACGCACCGCAGCCCGCACCGGCGCTCCGCGCCGTTCCACGCCGAAGAAAGGCAGGGCCTGGCCGTGCTCACCGTTTTCCAAGGCCGCCTGTGCTAGCAGGTGAGACAGGGTAACGGAGCCCTGTCCGCCAAATCCGTTGATTCGTATCTCCAACATCTGCTTGTTCCTCCATTTCAGTCAAGGTACATGTTGTCGACAATCCCAGCGAAAGCAGACTTCTCTGCTTCTCTCATCAATAATATCCGCGAGACTGTACCAGACCCGCACACTATAATTGATAAATGCGCCTTTACCCGCGGCTTCTGCCTCATATAATGCCCCGGGGTAAAGGGACTGCATCATCCCCAGAATCTGACATCGAGCTGCCTCTAATATAAGCAGGCAATCAGGTGGTCAGACCAATCATCTGATTATGATTTTATGATATTCACCCTGTTAATAAAAGTACAAAAACAAGAAACTTGTCCCATATATTTGGGGGAATGCAGAGAAAAATTACATTGTTTGTCGTCTGCAGGACCCAACAGATACCGCCGGTTTAAGGTGGAGCCTTATGGGAATAATCAACTAACACGCGATGGAAACAACATCAAAAATCGCCATCGGTAAAACCTAAAATACCGCCGGGCGATTGCCTCAAAGGAGGGTTATATTGTTCAGGTTTCATTCCCTGATTGCGGCTGCTGTTCTGGTAGCCCTGTTGTTAGGATTTCACCAGTATCAGATTCATCAAAACCCCTGTTATGGAGTCCTGCGCCTGCATGTGGTTGCCAATAGTAACCACCTGGATGATCAAACGGTTAAGTTAAAGGTTCGCGACTCGATTTTAAGACTGATGGCGAAACGGTTGGAAAAGGCTGAAAATGGAGTTGCTGCCTACCAAATTGCCGCCGACAGCATAACGGATATTGAGCAAACAGCGCGGGAAACCCTGACCGCTCACGGTTACGATTATCCGGTAACGGCTTCGGTCGGGAGCTTCGATTTTCCTGCGCGGTTTTACGGGACACAGGTTTTCCCTCCCGGTGAGTATGCTGCAGTTCGGGTAATATTGGGGGAAGGCAGGGGACAAAACTGGTGGTGCGTACTTTTCCCACCTTTGTGCTTAAAAAACCTGGATCAGGACGGTGACCAAGCAGGGGGTGTGGAGTTGAAGCTTAAGGTGGTGGAAATCATTAAAGAAAGGAGCCGGCTGAACCGGAGCGCCGGGCGCCAGTGAGCCGGTCACGGGAGACAATGGGTTGGTCTCCCGTTTTGTTTTTGGCATTTTTTTCAGCGTGGAATATAATCAAGGTATCCGTTGGCATAAGGGATGTGCAGGGATGAAACAGATTACCGTTTCCGCCCCGGCCAAGATTAATCTTACCCTGGATGTACTGGGGAAACGGGCGGATGGATACCACAATATAGAGTCGGTGATGCATCAGATCAACCTCTGTGATCAGGTTTGCGTAACTCAAATACCGGAAGGGATCGAAGTCTACAGCAACAGGGGTGAACTGCCGGGGGGAAAAACCAACCTGGCATACCGGGCGGCCGAGGCCATGGTATCCAAGTTGGGAATCAAAACAGGATTTCGCATCTTTCTAGAGAAAAATATACCACTGGGTGCTGGTTTGGCCGGCGGCAGCACCAACGCCGCCGCGGTGATCAAGGCCATCGATCAGCTCCTGGGGTTAAATATGCATCTGAGGGATATGCTGGAGATCGGGCAGCGGACAGGTTCGGACGTGCCCTTCTGCCTACTCGGTGATACTGCTATCGCCCGGGGACGGGGAGAATTGTTGACCAGGGTGAACCGAAGGATTAAGCTGCATCTGCTTCTCGTTAACCCTGGTTTTCAGGTCTCCACCGCCAGGATTTATAACCTGCTCGATCAGGAGACCATAACCGACCGTCCAGATTCCGTGAGGATGGCAGCAGCCTTAGCGAACGGCGACTTTGCCGGGGTCGTTTCCTCATTGAATAATGTCATGGAGAAGGTAACTCTTAAACTGCACCCTGAGGTGGCGGGAATCAAGGATAACCTGGTTCAGGCAGGTGCTGCGGGAGCTTTGATGTCGGGGAGTGGCCCTACGGTATTCGGGTTGTTTTCTGATGCCGAAGCAGCTCACCGGGCGTTTCAGGTTATTAAAGGGTTTTATCCTTATACCTTCTGCTGTTCGTCATACAGGGCAAACGGGGGATAGAATGGAGAAAAGACTGATACCAATCGATCTTGAGAACTACCGGCCTCTGCGGGAACTGGTGTTTGAAGCCTTAAGAGATGCTATTATCAAGGGAATATTAAAGCCGGGGGAACGCCTGATGGAGGTGCAGGTGGCTGAGGAATTGGGGGTCTCCCGCACTCCGGTACGGGAAGCCATCAGGAAACTGGAACTGGAGGACCTGGTGGTGATGATCCCTCATAAAGGGGCTTACGTCTCCAGCATTTCCTTGAAGGATATCGCTGATGTTTTTGAAATACGATCCGCATTGGAGGCTTTGGCAGCGGGTTTGGCTGCTGAACGTATAACTGCTGAAGAACTGGAGGAATTGGAAAGGATACTGGTCAAAAAGGCTGAGATCATCGAGGCCCATGATCTGGACCGGTTGGTTGAGATTGATACCCGGTTCCACGCATGTCTGTACCAGGCAAGTCGCAATACCAAACTGGTTCAGATTATAAACAACCTGAGTGAACAGATCCACCGTTTTCGAAGCACCTCTTTAGCCTCACCGGGCAGAATGAGGGAAGCTCTGGAGGAGCACCGGAAGATAGTGGAAGCCATTTCTGAACGCAACATCAGTCTGGCCCAGGCTTTGGCCCAGGAACACATAGAAAATGCGCAGAACAGCATTCTGGAAGCGATTGGAGAAAACTGAGCGGCAGTAATTGGCTCGCAGGAGGAAAGCAATGACAAGTTATGATGCGGTTATTCTGGCCGGGGGTGTCAATTCCGGTGAACTGCGCAAGTATGCGCCTTATGAGAACGAAGCCCTTATTATTTTAGGCAAGTACCCCATGATCCATTATGTCTATCAGGCAGTAAAGAATACACCAGGGCTAGGGAATATCATCATCAGCGGTCCGTGTGATTCCCTGCGGCCGATATTCAGCAAGGACGACAACCTTATGTTCACCGATTCAGGAGAGGATGCTATAGAAAGCTTTGCCAATGCCCTGGGACTTGCCAACTCCGAGAGAATTCTAATTATGCCTGCGGATATACCATTTATTACCCCGGAGGCGATTGAAGATTTTTTGCACCAGTGTGAGAAGTACGATGCAGATGTCCATTATGCCATAGTTTCCAGGGAGGTGAGTGAGAAACGTTTTCCCCGGGTGAAGAGGACCTATGTCAGATTAAAAGAGGGGGTATTTACCGGGGGGAACCTCTTCCTCATCCGTACCGCTGTGGCATCGCAGGGAATAGCGTTAGGCAAGAAGCTGGTGGCTCACCGAAAGAATCCTCTGGCTCAGGCTCGTCTGTTCGGTATGGATCTGGTTTTGAAATATGTCACCGGCAGGTTGTCTATCAGGGAAGTAGAGGAGCGTTTTCACGAAATCCTGAACCTGACCGGGAAAGCGATTATCTCCAACTATGCCGAGGTGGGGGTGGATGTCGACAAACCTAGCGATCTCAAACTGGCCGAGGAGATCCTGGGGAAGGTATGAATTAAAGTCGGCGTCTGTGATTCCAAGCCCTTCTGGACTTCTCTTTCAAGAAACAGGCCCTTTCTGATAGTTTGCTGGTGGTTAAACGGCAAAACCTGACAGGAAAAATATACAACACCGGGTTTCAATTCGGTAGCATCAACCGGAAAGGATTAATGGGGGTGGAAACATGCCGCTGACGGGAATCAGGGTCCTGGACCTCTCGCGCCTACTGCCCGGGCCGTTTGCCTCGCAGATTCTGGCAGATTATGGGGCCGAGGTGATTAAAGTAGAGGATACGGGTGCGGGTGACTACCTGCGGGATTCACTGCCGCTGCTTGATAACCTGGGGACTTTTTTTTGGAGCATAAACCGAGGGAAGAAGAGCATCAAGCTGGATCTGAAATCAGCCGCCGGCCGGGAGATATTTTTACGACTTGCAGCCGGGGCGGATGTGGTTCTGGAAGGTTTCAGACCCGGGATAATGGACAGGCTGGGAGTGGGATATTCAGTTTTAGCCGAGATTAATCCTGGTATTATATACTGTTCCCTGACCGGTTACGGCATAGATGGACCTTACCGGGACCGGGCCGGTCATGACATCAATTATCTTAACTATACCGGGATTTCCAGCTTGACGCGGACACCTGAAGGAAAACCCGTTATTCTTGGATTCCAGTTGGCCGATGTGGGCGGCGGGTCACTGTGGGCGGTTATCGCCATACTTTTGGCCTTGCAGGCCCGTAACCGCACGGGCAGGGGACAGTATTGTGATGTATCCATGATGGACGGAGCCTTTGCCTGGACACCGTTCGAACTGGCCCATTGGCAAACCCGGGATCAACGTCCGGATTCGGGGCAGCAGGCAGTTTTGAAGGGCGGCTATGCCTGTTATCAGATTTACGAGACCCGGGACGGCAGGTACGTCAGCCTGGGTGCACTGGAAGGCAAATTCTGGGCCGGGTTCTGCCGGAAGATCGGTCGTCCCGATTATATACAGCATCATATGGATTCTGCAGCCCAGTCCCGGATCATCGACGAACTCAACCAGATGTTCAAGACCAGGACCCGGGATGAGTGGGTCGAATTTTTTGCCGATGTTGATGTCTGTTTTTCCCCTCTACTGGAATACGAAGAGGCGGTCTATAATGAACAGTTGCGGCATCGACAGATGCTGGTGGAGGTTGGTGACGGTGAGAAACAAGCCACTGCCATGGGAGTACCGGTAAAGCTTTCAGCCACTCCCGGCAGGACCCGGAGCACAGCCCCGGCCCCCGGGCAGCATACGGTTGACCTGCTGCGTGAATTGGGGTATTCCGAAAGCGAGATCGAAGACCTCAAAGCCGGGAAAGTCGTGGTTTAATGTGGAAAGAGGAGGTGAGCGACGTGGCAGAACTGAAATACCGGCACACTGCTCCTTCGGGGCAGATGATAAGTCTTTTTCAGGGCGATCTGACGGAAGAGGACGTCGACGCCATCGTCAATGCGGCTAATGAGAGGCTGCTCCATGGAGGTGGGCTGGCCGGGGCTATCGTCGCCCGGGGAGGTCAGGTGATACAGGAAGAGAGCAAACGCGTAGCCCCGGTCCCTACCGGGCAGGCGGCCATAACCGGGGCCGGCAAACTGAAAGCCCGATGGGTGATACATGCTGTGGGCCCTGTTTACCGGGCAGATGATCCCCGCATGGATGAACTGCTCAGGTCGGCGGTCTGGAACAGCCTGATGCTGGCGCACCAGCGAGGTCTTAAGAGCATTGCTTTCCCAGCCATCAGCAGCGGCATCTTCGGGTTCCCCAAAAAACCATGCGCCGCCAACCTGATATCTACCGTGTTGGATTTTACCGCTCAATATCCGGACAGTACCCTGCGCGACATCCGCTTTACCATTATTGACAGTCCGACAGTTAATGTCTTTCTGCAGGAGTTTAAAGAAAAGTTTAATCAGTCGGGCTGAGTGCGGTGTTATCAACCCCAGCGTCTCTCTGGTTCATTATCGGCATTACCGGGCAAACGCCAGGTAATCCCAGAGCCAGGTAACGGGCTGCAGGAACCACCGGAACCGGCCTACCGGTAACCGTGTTATACCGGTGAATACATAATTGATCAATGCTCCGGTATACTGCCGGTATATTTCGCCGGGTTTTATAGCATTTGGACACAGCCCGGGTTATTGTATAAAATGAAATGGGATTTGTATGATTTTGCTCTGCGGAACACGTGCTCAAGATGATTCTGAATCTAAGGAAGTGAAGTTTTGTCAAAGACTACGGGGGTTATACTGGCGGCGGGGAAAGGCGTTCGCATGCGGTCGCGCCTGGCCAAGGTTTTGCATCCTGTTGCTGGAATCCCGATGATCAGCCATGTAGTCAGTGCGGCCCAATCGTCTGGAATTGACCGGTTGGTGGTTGTAGTCGGGCATGGTCGGGAACAGGTGGTCAAGGCCATGTCGGCAGAGACAATTCAATTTGTTGTTCAGGAAGAACAACTGGGAACCGGACATGCGCTCCTGCAGGCGGAAGCCGCTGCTGAGGACTCCGAATTGATTATAGTTTTGTGTGGGGATACCCCTCTTCTTCGGGCCCAGACGCTGGAGAAGCTCATTAGATTCCACCGGGATAACCAGGCGTCTGCAACTGTGCTCACGGCGGAATTAGAGAACCCCGAGGGGTATGGGCGGATAATCCGGGATGATCAGGGTGATATTGTACGTATAGTGGAGGAAAAGGATGCCACCCCGCAAGAGAGAGAGATTAGGGAAATAAATTCGGGGATTTACTGCTTTGACCGCGAGGTTTTTCGGATTCTTAAGAATCTTAACCCCGATAATGCACAAGGGGAGTATTACTTAACTGATGTATTGCTGGAATACAGAAAGAACGGACGGCGGGTTTTGGCTCTATTAGCGGCTCAGGAGGAGGATATCTATGGTATCAATGACCGGGCGCAGCTGGCTTTTGCGGAGAGAATACTCCGTCAGCGAAAGTGTCTTGAGGTCATGCTCTCCGGAGTAACCATACTGGATCCGGCCACCACATTCATAGATGCCCAGGTAAAGATTGGATCGGATACTACCATCTTGCCGTTCACCATGATTGAAGGACAGACTGTAATAGGCGAAAACTGTGTGATCGGACCCGGGGCGAGGATCATCTCTTCCCGGATCGGCGACCGGGTTACCATTGATAATTCCAAGATAATTGAGAGCCAGGTGGGCGACGGCTGTGATATAGGACCGTATGCGTACCTCAGACCCGGAACCGAGCTGCACCAGGACGTAAAGGTAGGCGATTTTGTTGAGGTTAAGAAATCCGTAGTGGGCTCAGGCAGTAAAATACCACACCTGGCCTATGTGGGAGATGCAACCATTGGCTGCCATGTCAACGTAGGTGCCGGGACCATTACCTGTAACTATGATGGAGAGAAAAAGCACCCCACAATTATTGAAGATGGGGCCTTCATCGGCAGCAATACCAACCTGGTGGCACCGGTAAGGATTGGAGAAAAGGCCGTTACCGGGGCGGGGTCCACCATTACACGGGACGTACCTCCTTTCTCATTGGGAGTTGAGAGAGCACCGCAAAAGGTTATAGATAACTGGCGTCACCGGAAGAAAAAGCATAACGATGAGTGAGTATCGGGGGGAATGGAGCGGAAATGAATGGTTCAAGGTGGAGACTCAAGGTGTTTTCCGGCAATGCCAATCCGGAACTGGCCCAGGAGATTGCTGAATACCTTGGGGTTCACATCGCGGATTCCAAAGTAAAAACGTTTTCCGACGGGGAAATAAGCGTGGCCATTGACGAAAGCGTTCGCGGGGTAGACGTATACATTGTCCAGCCTACCTGTGCACCGGTCAATGATTACCTGATGGAACTCCTGATCATGATCGACGCTGTTCGCCGGGCTTCCGCAGCCCGCGTTAACGCGGTCATACCCTACTACGGTTATGCTCGGCAGGATCGGAAAACCAGGGCTCGTGATCCAATAACCTCCAAAATGGTGGCGAATCTGATAACCTCAGCCGGAGCCGACCGGGTGATAACTGTGGACCTGCACGCCGGACAGATTCAGGGTTTCTTCGATATCCCTGTTGATCACCTGCCGGGGGTTCCTATGCTGGCGGAGTACTTTCGCAGTAATCCCATGGAGGATGTGGTGGTTCTGTCACCGGATCTGGGCGGTGTGACCCGGGCCCGAGATCTGGCCAATCGCCTGCACGCATCGATTGCCATAATCGACAAATGGCGGCCGGAACCTAATGTGGCCGAGGTTATGAACGTTATTGGTGATATTGAAGGAAAATCGGTTATCATTGTCGATGATATGATAGATACTGCCGGTACCATTACCATGGCGTCCCGCGTTATGCTGGAACGGGGGGCGAAGGAAGTATATGCCTGTGCGACTCACCCGGTGCTGTCAGGACCGGCTCTGGAGCGGCTTTCCGAAGCGCCGTTGCGAGAGATCGTGGTCACCAATACCATTCCCATTCCCAAGGACAAGCGGCTGAAAAACATGACCATCCTCTCTGTAGCGCCGTTGATCGGAGAAGCCATTCTGAGAATTCATGAAGACCTGTCAGTCAGCAAACTGTTTGATTAAGTTTTGCTGGGGCGACAGTTTATGTTCTAAGTTTACGGGATAACTTTAAACCGGAGCGAGAGATATAGGGAAATAGAACCGAGGAGGTGCCGAATTGGCTAAGAGTATAAATCTGGATTGTACAAAGCGGGAGATCTCCACCAAGGGGAAATTAAAAAGCCTGCGTAAGCAGGACATGGTACCGGGGATAATCTACGGGAAGGATGTTTCTCCGCTACCCCTGGCGTTCAGAAGAGCTGATTTGAACAGGGTGTTCCGCGTTAAAGGCGGGCTCTACCGGCTGAATATCAGCGGAGAGAAACCGGCCATGGCACTCCTGCGCGAGGTACAGCGGAAGCCGATGACCGGCGAGATCATCCATGTGGACTTCATGCAGGTAAAGATGACAGAAAAAATTACCGCCATGGTTCCGGTGGTGGTAGTCGGTGAGGAAGAACTGGTGAAACAGGGAGCTATACTGCAGGCCGGCCTCAAAGAGGTCGAAATAGAATGTCTGCCCGGTGATCTGCCCGACAGCCTGCAGCTGGATGTTTCCGGAAAAAGCATGGGAGATACCGTTCTCGTCCAGGACCTCGAACATCCGGAAGGAGTAAGGATCCTGACCGACCTGAATGCCGTGGCTCTGGTTATTTCGCACCCGGCTCGTGAGGCCGAGGAGACCGATAAAACAGCCGAGGCAGCTGGTGGAGACGAAGCAGCTGGAGGCGAAACACCCGGGGAATAGGATGGTATAGGTGAAGTTGATCGTTGGGTTGGGTAACCCCGGCCAGGAATACAAAAACACCCGCCACAATGTGGGTTTTATGGTGGTTGAGGAGCTGGCCCGGGAACTGAGGGTGATTAGGCAGAAGTATGTCCACAGCGGAGTAGTGGCCTGGACCCGGTTTCACGGCGAAACCCTTTTGATCGCCAAGCCGCTTACCTTTATGAATTTATCGGGGAAAGCGGTTCAGCAGATGGTAAAAGCCAACCATATAACCCTCTCGGAATTGATGGTAGTGGTGGACGACCTGGATCTGGAACTCGGAGTCATTCGCCTGCGGGCTCGAGGAGGCAGCGGTGGACATAAGGGACTACAATCCATTATCGATTGCCTGGGAACCCAGGATTTTCCACGACTGCGGGTCGGTATCGGCAGGCCGCCCGGTGAGGACGTTATTGACTGGGTTCTGACCCGGTTCAGCCCGGATGAAGAGACAGTAGTTAAGCCGGCTATCGACCAGGCGGTGAAGGCCTTGAAGCTCTGGCTGGTCTCCGGTATAGAGAAGGCCATGAATCGGTACAACTGACCCTGATAGCCCTGCTTGGCGTTGAACTATCACCAAGTATGGGCTGTTACGTAGGTATAATTAAAAGCCTATCCTTAGTGCTGCGGCAGGCTCCGGTGAATTTCATGCCATCAAAGAATGTTTTTCCCCAGCTTAACGGTTGAAAATCGCGTTTTTTCTACGCTAATATATGGTTTTACCGCTCAGATTACGGGGCGCTGACCGGCACCCGAAGCCCTGGCTGCAAGCTGGACGCTTTGAAAAGCCTGCATCCTGTAGTCGGCGCGTAAAGCTGTGACACAGTTCGAGCTCGTAGGCCTGGCAAGGCGGGCCTTTTGCTCTCGATGTTCGCAGGAAGGGGAGAATTGATGAATGCGGCATTCATTACAGCTGTAATACTCCTGATATGCGCCGTTTCAAGCAAAGTGCTTTACCGGTTTGGCATACCGATCCTGATATTATTCCTAACCATCGGCATGCTGATGGGTTCGGAAGGCCCCGGCGGGATCTATTTTGACAACGCCGCACTGGCCGAAAACATCTGCAACCTGGCCTTGTTAATAATAATTTTTTCGGGGGGGTTTGACACCAACTGGAAAGCAGCCCGGCCGGTTGCTCTGGCTTCCGGAATCTTGGCCACATTGGGAGTCTTTCTTACTGCCGCGTTTGTAGGAATTTTTACCCACTTTGCTCTGGGGTTTACCCTGCTAGAAGGGATGCTGTTGGGTTCCATCATCTCTTCAACGGATTACGCTTCGGTCTTTGCTATCCTGCGGTCGCAGCAGTCCGACCTGAAGAGCAATCTGGCGCCAATGCTCGAGATGGAAAGCGGCTCCAACGACCCGGCGGCTTATATGTTCACTGTTATCTTTCTCGGTCTGTTGACCGGTGAAAGTCAGAATATCGGGTTATTGCTGTTAACCCAGATTGCCGTCGGAACCTTCTTTGGCGTGGTTGTGGGCAAGGCGGCGGTATGGCTCATAAACAACATAAATCTTGATATCGACGGTCTTTATCCGATTATGGTCATCGGGATGGCCTTATTGACGTACTCCGGAGCCGGCATGCTTGGGGGGAACGGTTTTTTGGCCGGCTATATTACAGGAATAATTATGGGGAACAGCAGGCTGGTAAAAAAAGTGAGCCTGGTTCGATATTTTGACGGGCTGTCCTGGTTGATGCAGATCCTGCTGTTCATGACCTTGGGATTGCTGGTCTTTCCCTCCCAGCTGTTGAGCGTAGTTGTCGCGGGTGTTCTCGTCGCCATATTCTTAATTTTCGTTGCGCGTCCGTTAGTTGTATTCCTGGTGCTGAGCGTCTTTAAGCGACCGTTTAATGAACAACTGCTGGTATCCTGGGTAGGATTTCGTGGTGCGGCCTCCATCGTTTTTGCTACCTATCCTTTGACAGCGGGTCTGCCCGTGGCTGAACAGATCTTTAATATAGTTTTCTTTGTGGCTTTGGTATCGGTTTTGCTGCAGGGGACCCTCTTTATACCGATCGCCAAGAAGCTTGATCTGGTGGAACCGGAAGGGACCGTATTCCGGACCTTTACCGATTACTCGGGAGATATATATGCTGAACTGCTGGAAGTGATGATCCCTGAAGGCAGTCCCTTGGCCGGGAAAGCTATCATGGATCTTGATATACCTCCGAACGTATTGATTATGATGATTAAACGGGAGGGAAAGATAATTACGTGCCGGGGTAAAACAATCCTGCGGGAGGGAGATACTCTTATGATGGCCGGAGACCACGAGGTGCTGCTGGAAATAGATGCCTGGGCCCGGAGTCCGCAGGATAATTCCCTGACTAAGCCGGAATAAGCTGTTGAGATTGTTTCCTGGTGAGCACATTCGACTGCAGCAATTGGTATATTATAAATAGGGCGCAAAGACGGGCCGTCCATGTTGGCATAGATACGGCCCGGGTTCAATATAATTCAGGTATAGCCAGTGGGCTGTTCCGGGGACAATAGATCCAGGAGGAAGAGCCCACATGAAGATATATTATATCTGCGAGAGCTGCCAGGAGGTTTTTTACGAAGGCAAACTGGGCGATGAAGAGGGTATCCTTACAGTTGATGCCCTGTGCCCGGATTGCACCGAGGAGTTATATCCTGCAGGAGAAATGAGATTTACCAATCATTTTTATTCGTAATAAGAAAAATCAAATGGTTTAACCGGTGGAGGTCCTTACATCAGGACGTCCACCCTTTGTCGTTGGAGGAGGGTTGGCCGTGTCGGTGGTTCAACAGGTCGCCGAGACGCTACAGCGGGGCAACAACTGCCTTTTAAGCGGGTTGGATGGCTCGTGCAAAACCTATGTAATATCGCAACTGATGCAGAGCCTGGGGAGAAAACTTGTTTTCATGACCGGCGAAATTGAACAGGCTTATGATGCCGCCCGTTCCCTGCGCGGTATCCTGGGCAACGATGCCGTCAAGGTCCTGCCCCCCAGAAATTATATTGCCCGGGAGTCGGAGGCCTATTCTCACGATAACCTGGAACGGATGACATTTTTCAGCGAGATACTGGAACACCCCCGAAGAACCGAAGTCCTGGTCATGTCGGCCCCGTCACTGCTCTTCGAAACCATTGCTCCCGATCTCTACCAGGCATCAGCCGTCAGGCTCACCATAGGCGATGCTGTTGATATGACTCAGCTGCTGGCCCGGTTGGTTGATAGCGGTTATCGACGGCAGGCCCTGGTCGAAGGGCCGGGGCAGTTCTCAGTCCGGGGGGGGATCATTGACATTTTCCCGGTCAGAATGAGTGAACCGGTACGGGTGGAGCTGTTTGGGGATGAGGTTGATTCCCTGCGTCGTTTCGCGCCCGAAACCCAGCGATCTACCGGGAAGCTGAGAAGCGTTACCATCTGGCCGGTTCGGGAGGTTCCGGGAGGAGGGGGGAGGGTATGGCAATACCTGGCGGATGATTGGCCTCTATGGATTGATGACCCCGTTCAATTACGGGAGGCCTGGCAGACCTACCTGCGCCGTTACCGTAACTTCCTGCGCCAGACGCGCAGCGAGACGGGAGCCGAGCGGATTAAAGTCTTCGAGTGGGATGAGTTTGAATGTGAACTGCGGCGGCGTCCGGCGGTTTACCATTCCTTCTTTGCCCGCAGTCTTCCCGGGGAAATACCGGTACATATGCGGCAGCACATCGCCCAGCATGAGTGTGAGCCTCTTTGGGTAAAGCCCCACCAACTGCGCCGGAGCATCCAGGAATGGCAATCCCGGGGATGGAAGGTAACCCTGGCGATACCGGAAAAAAAGGTACAGGATAATATTCGGCGGGATCTGGAAGAGAATATGGTGACCGCCGGTTACCAGTTTGTACGGTGGCGTCTGGAACGCGGGTTTGTCAGCTCAACCCTGGGAGAGGTCCTGGTGACAGGAAAGGAACTGGGGCGAAAGAGGAGCGGCCGTTATCATAAGGCGGCCGGGGGTCCGGGAGTAGGTCTGTCCGAGCTGGCCATTGGTGATTATGTAGTCCACGAAAATCACGGGATTGGGATTTTTCAGGGAGTTTCCCAGCAGGAGATCGATGGTATCAAAAAGGAGTACCTTACTATCCAATATGCCGGCACCGACCGGCTGTACCTGCCCATTGATAAACTGGGTCTGTTGACGAAATACAACGGGGGCGGCGAGCCGCGGCTCAATCGGCTGGGAGGCAGCGAGTGGGAACGTACCAAAAAGAGAGTTCAATCATCGATCCGGGAAATGGCCCGGGAACTGCTGGAACTGTACAGCGCGCGGGAAAAGATACGGGGTTACGCATTCACGCGGGATAACCCCTGGCAGAAGGAATTTGACGAGGGGTTTGAATTTGAGGAGACTCCGGACCAGGACCGGGCAATTCGCGAGGTTTTTTCCGACATGGAAAAACCTCGCCCTATGGACCGACTGGTGTGCGGGGATGTTGGTTATGGCAAGACAGAAGTGGCTATGCGGGCGGCTTTCAAGGCCATTATGGACCGTAAGCAGGTAGCGGTGCTGGTCCCCACCACCATACTGGCCGAACAGCACTACCGCACCTTTACCAAAAGGTTTACGCCCTACCCGGCGGTTATCGAGATCCTGAGCCGGTTTCGCACCGTGTCGCAGCAGAAGAGGGTCATTGAGGGTCTGCGCCGCGGGGTGGTTGATATTGTGATCGGTACTCACCGCTTGCTCTCCCGTGATGTTCAGTTTAGGGACCTGGGACTCCTGATTATCGATGAGGAGCACCGCTTTGGGGTGCGGCAGAAGGAGAGGATCAAGACCCTGGCCCGGGCGGTAGATGTCATGAGCCTAACGGCTACCCCCATTCCCCGGACCCTGCACATGGCCCTGACGGGACTGCGTGACCTCTCGGTCATCGAAACCCCGCCCCCGGAGAGGTACCCCATCAACACCTATGTCATGGAGTACAACCCGGATCTGGTGAGAGAAGCGATTCTTGCGGAGGTGGGCAGGGGAGGCCAAGTCTTCTATCTCCATAACCGCATCAACAACATGGAGCGAGTTAAGCACGAACTGGAATTGATGCTTCCGGACCTTGCTATTGATATGGCCCATGGCCGTATGGAGGAAAAGGAACTGGCTGCTGTTATGAACCGCTTCATGGATGGGGAAACCAGCGTTCTGGTGTGTACTACCATCATAGAATCGGGCCTCGATATGCCCAACGTAAATACACTGATCGTTGACGAGGCTGATCGATTGGGCCTCGCCCAGCTCTACCAGATCAGGGGACGGATTGGCCGTTCCAACCGGGTGGCTTACGCCTATCTGACCTATCGCCCTGATCGCTCCATAACCGAGACGGCGCAGAAACGACTAAATGCCATCCGGGAGTTTACCGAACTGGGCTCCGGCATGCGCATTGCCCTCCGGGATCTGGAGATAAGGGGAGCCGGCAACATCCTGGGACCGGAGCAGCACGGCTACATTGAGGCGGTAGGATTCGACCTCTACTGCCGGCTTCTGGAGGAAGAAACCGCTAAAACCCGGGGCGAGCCCCCTTTACGTGTGGAGATGCCACAGCTGGATATCAAAGTGGACAGCTACATCCCGGATACCTATATCGAAGACCCGGGTTTGAAGATCCAGGTTTACCGCCAGGCCATGATGGCTGCCACCCTGTCGGAGATTACAGAAATTGAAAAAGGCCTACAGGACCGGTTCGGAACACCGCCGCCGCCGGTGCAGAATCTCCTGCGGATTTCCCGCCTGCGGTTGACGGCGCGGGACAAAAGCATCAAACACATCAATACGGATAAACGGCAGATTGAGCTGACCCTGGAGAACCCGCTGGGGGCTCGGGCGGAAGGGCTCGCCGGGCTGCAGCAGAAATACGGATTCAAAATCAGCGTAACCAATCAGAATACCCTGGTCCTAAAATCGAGCCGGGGACTATCGCTGGAGGCCCTGGAGGA
>LFRU01000005.1 GCA_001512495.1 Syntrophothermus sp. DTU052
TGCAAAATTCATGCCATGCTTTCCGGTCGGGCTGCTTTGTGCTTGGCCTATATGGAAAAGCGCTATTCTCCGGAATTGTGCCGCCCAAAAACGCGGACCAATTACCAGTCGGAAGTTATGTGCTGTCGCATCCTGGCACGTTCATGACACACTTTGTTTACCGGTTAACCCAACGCAGAATTCCAAGCGCGACGCCATCATTGGAGTGCTCGTTGTTGAAGGATATTGCATGACCAAAAAGCCACAGATTTTTTCTGTGGCTTTTTGGTCATGGGACAGGTTGTATGTTGAAGTCGATAGTATTCAAGCCGGTAAGACCCTGACGTTTCAGAAGTTCCCGCCCGCAAAAGAAGCTCTTAAGCAATGGGCTTAATAATAAATATATACTCCGGGGTCATTTTTCTCAATATTTTAATTAATACCACTTGTGGTTATTTTCAGTTTATCAGTTGGTCTTCGTGACCCCCGCATGCCGGGCATCTGGGGTCCCGTTTGATGGGCACCTCGTCAACCGTTCCGTTCAAGCCGTCAAAAACTAACAGACGTCCCACCAGTCCCCGCCCCACACCCGATAAATACTTGATCGCCTCCATTGCCTGCAGAACGCCGATTACGCCGGGTACCGGGCCTAATACGCCTACCCGGGCACAGTCACAAGCCAAGGTGCTTCCCGGGGAAAAGCAACGCAAGCAGGGACCTCCAAAAGGAATAATGGTAGTCAACTGTCCATAAAAACCGGTGACACCCCCGTGGATCATAGGTGCCCGAAGGCTCAAACAAAACTGGTTGAGCCTAAGCCGGGCCGGCAAATTATCCAGGCAATCCAAAACGACGTCAAACTGCTTCAGTATTTCAGGCGTTGATTCCTCTCCCAAACCCTGGTGGAAAGCCAAGATCTCGATTTCCGGGTTAAAGCGGGAAAGCCGTTCCTGCACCAGCTTCACTTTGGAAATATCCGTGTCATCCGGCCGAAATAAAACCTGGCGGTTCAAGTTGCTGGGGCTTACCACATCATTATCCATCAGGCCGATAGTCCCGACTCCGGCTGCTGCAAGATACTGGGCTGCCGGATTTCCCAACCCTCCCAGACCGACGATCAATACCCTGCCCCCGGCTAAAGCCTCTTGCCCGCCCACACCAAATCCATTGACCACCACCTGACGGCTGTATCGGTAAGAAAATTTCATGGAGTCCTCCTTGACCTGGTCTGTAGCATCGCCCAACGTGGATCAAGCTTTATTGTGCCCACCCGCCGTAATTTCTTGCTTGCTCATTTGAGGGATCACAATCAGTTTTTTTCTTTAACCTCCCCCAGTATCAAGATATCTCATTTTTCATAAAATACCGCCATTGCCGGAGATATACAGGGATAGTATAATTAACGGTAATCATCGATTGTCTTTTCTGAGGAGTGGCTTAAACGGTTTCCCGGGTCTCTGCTTAGGGTTACTGCTCATGGAAATTAGTAACAGGGGGGAGGTGTAGTCGCTTACTG
>LFRU01000018.1 GCA_001512495.1 Syntrophothermus sp. DTU052
TCTCTGCTTAGGGTTACTGCTCATGGAAATTAGTAACAGGGGGGAGGTGTAGTCGCTTACTGGGAAACCAAAAGGATACAACCATTTATTGAGGGAGGGAATGATAATGACGGTTGCTGGAGTAAAAAACATCTGTGTCGTAGGTGCCGGCAATATGGGCCACCAGATAGCGTTATCTGCTGCTATCGCCGGATATAAAGTCAAGACTACTGATGTCAATCAGGAGATCCTGCAGAAGGCCGAACAATTTGTGGAAAAATACCTGCCCGACAGGGTTGCCAAAGGAAAGATGTCCGAGGAAGTCGCGCAGGCCGCCCGGAGCAATATCTCATTTACCATGAGCCTGGAAGAGGCTGCGAAGGATGCCGACCTGGTTATTGAAGCCGTAATTGAGAAACTGGATATTAAACATACGCTTTTCCGGCAATTGGACGAGATCTGCCCGCCACATGCCATTTTGGCCACCAACAGCTCGTTTATCGTAAGTTCCAAAATAGCTCCGGTTACCAAACGCCCCGACAAGGTTTGCAACATGCACTTCTTCAACCCGGCACTGGTCATGAAGCTGGTTGAGGTGGTCAAAGGGCCCCACGTGTCTGACGAGACCGCCAACACCGTGATGGAAGTCTGCAAGAGCATGGACAAGGTTCCGGTGCTGCTCAAAAAGGAGATATACGGATTCCTGGTAAACCGGATTCTGGCTGCCATTAATAAAGAAGCATTCTACCTCTATGATATGGGAGTCGCCGCCTACGAGGACATTGACACCGCAGTGGTCTATGGTCTGGGCCATCCCATGGGTCCCTTCAGGTTAATGGATTTAACCGGCATAGACCTTGCTTACTACATTGATACCGAGCGTTATCAGGAAACCGGTGACCCGGCTAACAAACCCTCACCCATCGTCGTTGAAAAATTTGTTAAAGGAGAATGGGGACAGAAATCCGGTAAAGGATTTTATGATTACAGTAAGAAATAATAGTATAAGAGGATCACTTAATACTTTGCGTGGGGGGTAGAATAATGGAATTCACCAAGTTGATTGTGGAAAAGAAGGACGGCTATGTGGTAGCGGCCATCAACCATCCACCGGCCAATGCCATGGCCCAGGGCGTACTCAAGGACCTGAACGCGCTGCTGGACCAGTGCCTGGAGGATGATGGGGTTCGAGCCATCGTTATCACCGGATCCGGAGAAAAGCTGTTCTCTGCCGGGGCTGATATCACCGAATTTGCCCATTATCAGGCCGGAGGTAAACCGGAAATCAGCGGGGTAGATGTCTATTTCAAGATCGAACGTTATCCCAAACCGATAATCGCTGCTATCCAGGGCGGCGCTTTCGGTGGCGGTCTGGAACTTGCCCTTTCCTGCCATATCCGTTATATGGCGGACACGGCCATGGTAGGACTGCCGGAGGTCAAGCTCGGTATACTGCCCGGATGGGGTGGAACCCAGCGTCTGCCGCGCGTGGCGGGAAAAGACAAGGCATTGGAAATGATGCTGACGGGAGACTATATCGGAGCGGAAGAGGCACTCAAATACAGGATTGCAACCAGGGTATTCCCCAAGGACCAGTTGCTGGCTGAAGCCGAGAAACTGGCAGCCCGCCTGGCCAAGGGCGCACCTATCGCCATGAAAGCTATACTTAGAGCAGCTACCGAGGGTCTGGAAACCACTTTGGAAGAAGGAATCAAGATCGAACAGGAAGGCTCCGCAGCCTGCTTCGCCAGCGAGGATGCCAAGGAGGGAGCCAGCGCCTTCCTGCAGAAGAGACCCGCCCAGTTTAAGGGGAAATAAGCCAACATCTGTTGAGGCATTTTCAAGGGAAAAACCGCCCCCAAAAAACGGGGCGGTTTTTTAATCCCGGTTTGCCCGGTTGGACGGAAATCACAACGGTCATTGTGCTTGAGGTGTTTCCTCATTCTGACCCGCCGCGGCATTTTTCCTCCCACCGCGCAGCATTTTCTGCCAGTATTCCTGTCTGCAACCATGTATTTATAATACTATTTCGACCTTCATGCAGGAATTTGATGGGGATTGGCGAAATTCAAAACTATAATTGCATGATTTCGCCTACTCGCACTTAGGAGGTTGTACATATGAAGGAACCATCCAACGGTGGTCAGGTAGTTGTGATCACTTCGGGCAAGGGAGGTGTTGGCAAAACCACTACCGTAACCAACGTTAGTATGGGACTCGCACAATTAGGTTGCAAGGTCGTAGCCATGGATCTTGATATCGGTCTGAAAAAGCTTGATTTGATAATGGGCCTTGAAAACCGCGTCATTTACGACATAGTTCAGGTATTAGAAGGCGAGTGCACCCTGAGACAGGCGTTGGTCAAGGACCGTCGTTTTCCTAATCTTTTCATGCTTCCGGCAGCCCAAACCAGGAATAAAGATGATATAAACGAGGAACAGATTAAGAATCTGTGCGCAGAAATGAAAAAGGACTTCGACTTTATTCTCATTGACTGCCCCGCAGGAATTGAGCGGGGATTTCGCAATTCCATTGCTGCCGCCGACTGGGCGGTGGTGGTTACCAACCCGGAAGTATCTGCAGTTCGGGATGCAGACCGTATCATCGGCATGCTGGAATCATCACAATTTAAGGACATAAAGCTGGTAATCAACCGCATCAGACCGGAGATGGTCCGGGGCGGTGACATGCTGAGCATTGATGACCTTTTGAATCATCTGTGCATTGATTTAATCGGCATCGTACCCGAAGATGATGGGGTGGTAATATCAACCAACACCGGAGAACCCATAATACTGAACCAGCGTTCTATGGCAGGACGTGCCTTCTATAATATTGCTCGTCGTTTCAATAACGAGGAAGTCCCATTCCTGGATCTGAATCATACGGGTTCACTCTGGGACCGTATCCGCGAGTTTTTTAGTAAACAAGTCGGCTAGAGGGAGGATGTGATTGATCTTGTTAGATTTTGCTCGTAAAAAGGGGAGCGCTACCAGCCGTAGCAAAGCGAATGACCGACTGCAAACGGTCCTGGCCCATGACAGAATTGGAACCTCTAGCGGTATAATGGAACAGATGAAGAAGGAAGTTATTCAGGTTATTCGCAAACACATTGATACCGAAGAGCCCGAAGTCAATCTGACTTCACGGGGCAGGCAGTCGGTACTGGACATTAATATCCCCTTAAAAGGCAGGTAGTATAGAATTGGCAGTCGTTGATATCAAAGGGCAAAACAACGGCTTGGTATTTGTTTTTCGCCCGGGTACCATTGATGAGTATATCACTGAACTCAAGAACCGTTTTGATTCCAACCCCGCGTTGTTCCGGGGATTTTCTGTTACTTTCCGCGGAGAGGCTCTGAAGAACCTGTCTTCTGAAGAACTGGGGTCTCTGCAGAGATTATGCCTCGATTACGGATTGACCCTGGCCTTACCCCCAACATCCAGGACTACCCGCGAGCGGGATGCGGAGGGCAGTGACATCATAGTCAAGAGAACTCTGCGCAGCGGGCAGAAAATAATCCACGACGGCTCTATCGTCATACTGGGGGATGTCCATGAGAGCGCTGAGGTTATTGCCTCCAAGGACATTATTGTGCTGGGACGTCTGGAAGGAGTTGTACATGCCGGCTGTTTTGGCGACCTGTCCAGCATTGTCCTCGCCCTGAGGCTAATGCCCCGCCAGGTACGAATAGCAGATAAGATTTCACGTCCACCCAGTGACAGTCCACCCAATGAAAACCCGGAAATGGCTTATGTTGAAGATGGCAGCATTTATGTCCGGGAATACAGGGTCCCCCGTTCCAGCAGAAAAAGAGCCTCGAATTGAGGCTCTTTAGAAACTGCAGCATCCCCGTCTCAGTGCCAGGACCGGTCCAGGCCGTCTTCCAACCAGATATCATGTCTTTTCATTAATCGATAGTTTTTTGACTGCATTGTCGCGATTCAATTGTCTGCAGCAGCAGGAAAAGCTTCTGGATTTGGCAAATAAGAGGGACAGGAGAATGAACCGGGGGCCATGTTCGCCGTGCCCCGGGCAAACACGAGAGAGGTGCATTGTTTTGGATTCAAGGATAAGCGACCTTTTGGGATTGATTTTCCGGTTTCCTGCCCCCTGGGTTTTAACCGGAGCGGGTATCTCAACCGAAAGCGGCATCCCTGATTTCCGCAGCCCCGGTACGGGTCTGTGGGAAAAGATGGACCCCATGGAGTTTTCCTCGGTTGAGGGATTAAGGCGCAATCCCCGCGCATTTTTCACTCATGGGCTGCAGACCATTGACACCATCTTAAACGCTCAACCCAACACCGGGCATATCGTGCTGGGACAACTGCAGCAGGCGAGGCTTATCGGCCCCATCGTTACCCAGAATGTTGACGACCTGCACCGCCGGGGAGGAGCAATTCATTATTACGAGGTACACGGACATTTCCGGACCGCCTCCTGCATGAGTTGCCGCAACCAGGTTCCCATCAGTGAGGTGGTAAGTCAGGTGGAAAGGGGACAGATACCACCGGTTTGCGGTTACTGCGGTGGAACCCTGAAACCTGATGTAGTCCTTTTTGGCGATATGATGCCCGCTGACTACCAGGAGGCATCCCTATTGGCCGGCAGATATCAGTATATACCAAAATTGATGATCGTAATCGGCTCCAGCCTAACAGTTTCTCCGGTAAACTATTTGCCTCTGGAGTTCAACCGGATTGCCATCATCAATAATACCCCAACTCCCATGGATTACAAGGCCGATCTGGTTTTGCGTGAGCAGATTGGTGAAGTTATGGGCGGCCTCTGGGATGAGATCGTGGCCCTGAACGAGGGGAACTCACCGGAACCGGTACCCTATGGTTTTAACTTCGGTCATCTCATTGCGTACCTTGATAATGAAATGCGTTTTTTGGCCGGCCAAAAAACGCGCATGACCGCCTCCAGGGAGAGTCTCGCCCGCCACACCGGTTATATTAAAGCCGATCTGGAGGCAGCCCAGAGTATTATCCAAGCCTTTCCCGCTATAGGCCGACAACCCCTGGAAAAAGCCATGTTGCAATTCTACCTGGCGGAGATAGAGAGAATGAACAAGGAGTTCGCCGTCTGGAGTTCCGAAACCGGTATCGAACCCAATGCGGAACAGTCCCGGCTCAACAAACTCCTGCAGGATAACTTCAAGGATAATGTCAATGCATTCCTTACCTATACCAATGAGACCGAACCCCTGCCTGATTTAGTTGAACATTTTGCCGCGTGCGCCGCCGGCTGCTTCGGCTTCTGGTCGTTCAGCAGCCGCATTTTGGGTTTACCCGTCCCATTGCAAGATGAGTGGGAAAACTTTAAGAAGACGGCCAAGAAACACCGGGTCAGGCAGGACCTGGACCAGTTCCTTGAACTCTTCTCGCCGTGATTACCCGGTAAATGGATGCGCCAACCCGTCAAACTGACCCTGATACAGTGCAGGCCCGGTCAAGATCAGGCCTGCACTGTTATGATTGCTGTCGTCCCGGCTGCATTTCTGCCCATCAAGCAATGCTGCACAAGCTGATGGTTCATTATCAGGCTCATGTCAAAATACGAGCCCAGGAATAATTTAAGATTAACCGGACAATACTTGAGGCAGGACCTGCCCTACAGGGCTACCAGGGTCAAGGGGTGGATGGATATATAATGAAAGGAGATTGTAATGATACGCATAAGATCATCCCATAACAACACCGGACACCGCACTCGTTCCGATACCTACACCGTAATTATCCCTATCGCGAGCAGGAGAAAGTCCAAGCCGTCTAAAGGCATCCACGATTTACAGCTGGCCAAAGCTGTCGAAACTCAGTTCAACATCATCCTGCCCGATCTGCCTCCCGTAAATATTTCAAAACCGACAGATAGTTCGTAATTCCCTCCCAGCACGAGATCTCGGCTGGCCGCGCCCTCCCCATGGCGTTATTCATGGAACCAAACCCCGGTTGCTTCGGCATACCCGGGCAGCCGGAAAACCTTCCCCGGACAAGACCCGCTCCACATTGCGTAAGCACCGGGTCACCGGTAACGGATGGACATCTGAACAGAGTACGAGAGTGGTCCCTGCAGTGGGGACGGCCTCTCGCGTTCTTCCATGATCATCGGACACAGACCCGTTGTATACTGCTCAACGGTTATGACCATTTCCTCAAAAGCTCCGAGAACTTTTCCAGGTTTTCCTGCACGCTCTCGTCCCTAACCAGGTCGTCACCCAGGCAGTTCGCCAGGTAATTGCTCAGGACCAAAACCCCCACCCGGGAAACCGCTGCTTTTACGGCAGTAAGCTGCACCATAATGTCCATGCACTCGCGCTCTTCATCCACCATCCGGTATATCCCCCGCACCTGTCCTTCGATTCTCCTTAAGCGCGCTTTTATGTCTTGTCTGCTATCCTTCTCGCCGGCATTCCCCATCATCACATCCCCCTATACCTTCACGGGGTATCATAGCGCCTATACTATATAAGTCACATTTTACCGGTGGGTGTATAAAGAGTCAAATTCTGCGCTCGCCGGGAACTTAACACCCATGGGGGTATTTACACAATTGTGTACGGCCCTGTTTCCGCAGCATTCTTCACCCCCACAGGAAACCATCTGTCTATCCGCCACCAACTATATTACTTTTTGCTTCAGGTTTGTGAACCGACTTCTTATCAGGGAATCCTTTCCGCGCACTCTATGCCGGAAAAGATCCGCCCCCCTCTTCTGGAACATTATGTTTATTATTCCATATTCTGTAGTGGGGGAAGACCGCAGTATGTTGCAATACGAGAGGGGGGGGTAATTTGTCGTTCATCGGCGGTAGAAGGTTCATTTGTCCATTCTGCGGCAGGGTTTTAGGAATCGCTGACTTTGCCGGTCTGGGGTGCCCTTTTGACTCTTCCTTCGGCCTTTTCAACCCATTCCTGTTCAGATTCTGCCCCTGTCGCAGGAGAAGAAGATTCTTCTGTGACAGCTTCATCTAAAGCCTCCTAATAGATAAATGGTCCACAGAATCAGACAACTCGGATAACAACTTGGCCGCGGCCCGGTTTTCCCCTCTCAAACACCGGGTTTGATGCTGATTGGCAAATTAAACCCGGGGGTTTACGGAAGAAACGGTCAAGCTCTGCAAAGACAAATCGGAAATGGCAGGGCGGACTAATGATTGGGGCTTCTCAAGAGAACAATAAAATTATATGCTATTATCATGGACTCCACCGATCAGGCTGGGAGTTCAGACTACAATAATGGAGGCGTTAGAAAACATGATCGCAAACATTGCTACTCTGAAAGCGAAACCCGGAAAAGAAGCTGAACTGGCTGAGATTCTCAAATCGTTCGTAGCGAAAACAGCAGATGAAGAAGGTACCCTGACCTACACCCTGTTGCAATCAAAAAAGGATCCTACCGAGTTTATTTTTTATGAGGTATACAAGGACAAGGCTGCTATGGAACTGCATGCCTCAACCCCTCACTTCAAGGATATCATGATGAGCAAGATAGTCCCCTATCTCGATGGGAAATCCAAGATGACCTTCTGTGACATTATCGCCGAAAAGGGCTGATGCGGTAACAGGTTCCCGGATAACCGCCCACCGGGCAATAACAATCGGATGACATAAAACATAAGGAGCTGTCATACCATGAACGTATTTGATCTTTTAAGCCTCAAGGGGAAAACTGCGGTAGTCACCGGCGGTTCAATCGGTCTCGGGGCTCAGATGTGCAGTGCTTTGGCCGAGGCCGGGGCCAACGTGGTAGTGGCTGCCCGCAAGGTGGAGCGCTGCGCGGCATTGTGTGAGGAACTGGAAAAACTGGGCGTCCGGGCTCTACCGGCCGCCTGTGATGTCGCCAAGGCCGAAGACCGGCAAAACCTGATTGATCTCACGGTCAAGGAATTCGGCAAGGTCGATATACTGGTGAATAATGCCGGTATTACCTGGGCTGCCGACTCCCTTGACTACCCTATGGACAAGTGGGAAAGGGTTTTCAATGTTAACGTAACCGGGCTGTTCGATCTTTCCGCCAGAGCTGCGCGTGTTATGAAGGAACATGGCGGGGGTAAGATCATCAATGTTGCGTCAATTGCGGCCTTTGTGGGAGCCGAACCGGAGATGCAGGATACCGTGGCCTATCAGGCCAGCAAGGGAGCGGTAGTCATACTTACCAAAGACCTGGCAATAAAATGGGCCCGTTATGGCATCTATGTTAATGCCATAGCCCCCGGTTATTTCCCCACCCACATGAGCAGCGGCCTGCTGGAGATGACAAAAGACCGGGTTCTGCCCCGGATACCGCTGCGCCGTTTTGGCGGCGAGTATGACATGAAGGGCCTGGTTCTGCTGCTGGCATCCCCGGCATCCGATTTTATCACCGGACAGACTTTTATCATCGACGGCGGCATGACCTGCGGGTAATACTACACCCCGGGTCATCGGGATGAGCGGTATGCCGGGTTGCAAGGCGGGGAGATTACCGTATCCCGGAACGCCCGACACCAGTCTTACAGTAATCGTTGATGGTTGAGCAACTTTCGTTATAAAACAGGTATCCCGTACCACGGCAGCCTACCCCGTTCGGGTTTATGATAAACCTGGCGTTAGGATATCAATGGCAGCCGTGGTACGGGATTTATCGTTGGCAGCATTACGTCCGGGAAGTACGCCCAGGCTACGCCCTCTACCTTGGGTTCAATCTGCCGATGACCGCGTATTACCGGTATTGAAATCTGCACCTGCACTGGTATGCAATTCGTTTTCAAAATATATGCTGGTACTGGGGAAGGCTACCGAAACCCCTTCCTTTTCCATTATAGCCATAATTCTCAGGTTCACGTCCTCCTTCACCCTCAGGTATTCCTCCCACACAGTGGTCCTGGTAAAAAAGTAGAGGAAGATGTTTAAGCTGCTATCCCCGTAGGAATCAAAAAAGACAAAAATGGTTTCCGGGTGGATAGCGGGATGATTCTGCAGCATTTCCCGGATATCCGTGACGCATTTCTCGATCTTGTCCCGGGGGGTATCAAAGGTAAGCCTGAGGTTAAAGGTAATCCTCCGTTTGTCCATACGGCTCCAGTTGGTAACAGGTTCATTTGCCAGAGTAGAATTGGGTACAGTTACCACTGCCTGCTCGAAGGTGCGAATTTTGGTGCTGCGGAAGTTGATGTCCTCGACGATCCCCTCAACACTGGGTGTTAATATCCAGTCTCCGATAGAAAAGGGCTTGTCAGTGATGATTACAATTCCTCCAAAAACATTGGACAGGGTCTGCTGCGCCGCCAGAGCAAAGGCCAAGCCGCCCAACCCCAGTCCGGCGATAAAGCCGTTGACGTCATAATCCCACTCCTGCAGGAGAACAATTAAAGCCAGCGCGGCAATTACAAATTTCAGCACCCTGGTTATAAACGGCAGTAATATCCGGTCAATTTTGACGCCCGGCAGACCGGTGTGTTCCTCTGAATACTGGCCGTAAAGCCCCACTACATTCCAGAGACAGGAAGCGGCTAAAATCACCAGAATCGAACGAAACAGCCGGGAAACAAGGACATTGGTTTCGGTACTGAGCGGCAGGTAAGTTAACGCCAGGTAAATTCCCAGAGCAATAAAGAAGAATTGCAGGGGTTTATCAAGAGCAGCCACCAAAAAGTCGTCCAGCTCTATCCTGGTTTTGCTGGTTAACCTGTACAGCAGATTGATTATCTTTCTGACAAAGAACTTCCTGAAGAGATATATAGCCAGGAAGATACCGAGCGCAATAACGACTTGGTTAATCCATGGGAATAATGCCTCGACTGAACAAATATTCCTGATGTTGGCCACGCCCGAAACACCCAGAATTGGCAGCAACTAAAATCACCTTTTCTATATTGCTATTGTAATAAGCAAAATACAAACTGGTGCGGCCTGACGGTACCAAAGGATAGTTGCACCGAATATCCAAGCAATACATGAACTTGCCTTTCATTATCTCAGAAATCAAGAGACTGCTTCAATACTCAGACCAAAGTTTTGCCATCAAAAGCCTCCGATTCCTCCAACGATACCTATACGCCAACCGAATCAGGGACTTCCGCAAAAAAATAACTTTCTGTTGTTGGGAGGTATTTTTTTCCATTAGGCGAAGTCCTTATTAAATATCAACCGGAGGCGCAAGATGGTTGACCCTTATCTGAAACTGGTTATCCCGGGCAATGACTACACTCTGGAAATAAGCGAAAAGAGTCCGGGTGTTCTCTTACTGGAAATGGTCCCCCATGAAAATGCCCAGCATGACGGGGGATACGTGGAAGTCCAGAGCTCGGTTCTGCTGGATATGCTGAGCAAGATAGTAGGGAAAAGAAGCATACTCTAGAAGTACCGGAACGCAATTGCTCACCGGTTTCGGGGTTTCTGCCTGCAGCCAGAAGCCTCCGCTCTGGGGCCGATGGCCGGATCCGAACCGGTGATCTGGGATTACGATCCATAGGAAATGGATGCCTCAATTTACCCCCGGTTAGTCAACGATAGCCAATTGTTGTTGAGCTGTTCCCGCGGTGGCATTACCCTTTTATGAATTGTTTTAATTCGTCCTGAACGCTTCCTTCAGCCATCTCTACCCCGGAGTGATAAGCAGAGCGGCAAATAACATGGGTCGACACCGGCGAGGTCAGGAAAACAAAAAATATCCCCAAGAACAGTTTAATGCTAAAATAACCTTCCGCAAATAAGAAGAACAGAAAAGTCCCCAGAAGAACAAACAGTACCCCCAGGGTAGAACTCTTGGCAAGGGCATGGGCTCGATTGTAAATATCGGGCAGGCGAATATAACCGATAGAACTCAGAAAACTAAAGATGGTTCCGGTTAATATTATGAGGGCGCTGATCAATTCAATCAGATTGCTTCCGCTCAATGACAACACCCCTCTCGATAAATCTGGCCAGTGCTATGGTGCCGACAAAGGAGAGAATCCCAATGAGTAGAATTACTTCAAAAAAGGCGGTACTTCTAATTAATACCGAAAAAATCGCTACACCTGCTATCAGGTAAATGCCTAATACATCCAAGGCCTGAACGCGTTCGGGAGCGGTGGGCCCCTTAACCAACCGATAAATCGTAACCAGGAGAGAAAAAACCAATAAGCAAAGCGAAAGATATAATATTAACTGGATCACGATCCTGTCACCTTCCTAATAGCTTCTTCGAATTTAAGCTTTGACAGAAAAACCCCATCACTCAGTTCAGGAATGTCCATGGCATGAATGTAGAGCACCTTATTATCTGGAGAAATCTCTACCACAACTGAACCGGGGGTCAAGGTAATGAGAGCAGCCAGCAGAGTTACCTCTATATCCCTTTCCAGGTCGGTTTCGAAAGCAACAATTCCAGGTTTAATGTCAAGTTTCGGTTTAATGATCCTCTGTATAACCACAATACTGGAAGCAAACAGCTGATAGATAAAGAGCAAAAAGAGATTTATCACCGCCTGCACCGTAAACAGATAATACTGAGACGAGAAGAATTTGCGCATTACAAATAAGACCACCAACCCGACCAGGTACCCGCTAAGAAAACTCAGGGCACTCCAATCATCTTGCAAAAACATCCATAAAAACCCGATAAACAAATTGATCAAAACCTGCAGGGCTATTGGGATCACCTCTATTCGCCAAAAATCACTGACCTTTTGGGACCAAAACCGCTTCGATATATATATTCGGGTTCATCAAACCTTCCACTGCCAAATCCACATACTCGTGAATCCCCTCGGCACCTAAACCAAGACCAATGGTCAACAGGGTAAGAATGGTAATTGGCAGTAGCAAGCCCCTTGTTGTTCCTTTTTGCATGTCTTCAGTCAAATTAGTATATCCCCAGAAAACGTTCATAAATATCTTCATAGCTGCATACAACACCATCAGGCTCGTAAAGAGGCCTATTCCACCCAGCCAAAAGTAACTGGACTGAAAAGTTCCCTCGATGACAAATATTTTACCGATGAAACCACTTAAGGGCGGTATACCTGACAGAGATAAGGCGGCAATGAAAAACATCCAACCCAATTTAGGATGCAGACGAATCAGGCCGCTCATCTCCCTTAGTTTCCCGGTGCCGGTCAGATGAATAATTGTTCCTCCCGCTAGGAAGAGAAGGGCTTTGACGATCATGTCATGGATCATATAATAGACCGAACCTCTGATCCCCACTAGGGAAAAAGAGGCGTAGCCCGCCAAAACAAATCCAACCCCTACCACCACTGTATAGGTAATAATTCTTTTGATATCCCAATAAGCCACCGCTCCCATGGCTCCCAATACCATGGAAGCAGCAGCCAAAATCCCTATAAAGAGGTGAGTAATACTTGGTTCGTGGTAGAAGACCAGAGAAAACAAGCGGATAATGGCATAGATGCCAACCTTGGTCAGCAAAGCCGCAAAGATAGCGGCTATAGCGGTAGGGGGCGCACTATAAGAACCTGGAAGCCAAAAGAAAAGAAACAACCCCGCTTTTAAGCAGAATACAATTAGAAACAACAGCGACACAGCTGTCAACAATTCGCCTTGTCCCGCCTCTGCTACCCGGACCGACAAATCAGCCATATTCAAAGTGCCGGTCATGGAATACAGGAAAGCAATGGCGGTCAGAAAGAGGAAAGAGGAAATCATATTAATTAAGATATATTTTGTAGACTCCCGTAACTGAATCCTGCTTCCTCCCAGGGAAATTAACACATAAGAGGCCACCAGCATAACTTCGAAACAAACAAACAAGTTAAAGATATCTCCGGTCAAAAAGGCACCATTTACCCCGGCGATGAGAAATAGACAAAAGGAATAAAAGTAATGTCTCTCTCTCAGGACCAATGGATGAAAAAGCATAGAATAAGCAGCAAAAGGTTACGATGGCGGTGACCAAAACCAGCAAGACCGCCAACATATCCGCCACCAAGGTAATGCCGAAAGGAGCCTTCCACCCGCCTAAATAGAGGATCTGAATCCCTATGGTTCTGATCTGCTCCAGCAACAGAACGGATACTATCCCAATAAGGACGGTGGCCAAAAGGCTTAAAAACCGATGAAGCCAAATATTATCTCTCAAAATAACCATTACCATCCCAGTGACTACAGGAATGATAATGGGCAGTATAATTAAATTATTCATCCTCGTAACCTCTTAACTGCTCTAAGTCATCGGTCCCTAACACCCTGTAAGCACGATAGCTTAATACCAGGAAAAGTGCTGTAGTCGCAAAATTAATAACAATCGCTGTTAATATAAGAGCCTGGGGCAAAGGATCGGTAAATGTGAGCCCTTGTAAACCGAGAATGGGAGGACCGCCCTTTTTTAACCCGCCCATGGTCAGTATCAGCAGATTAACCCCATGACCTATTATCGATGTCCCCAGAATAACCCGGAGCAGGGTTTTCGACAGGACCAAGTAAGTACCGATGGCAAATAAAACTCCAACCACAATTGACATGCATGTTTCCATTTAACGATCATCACCAATACTAATAATAATAGTCAGAGATGCTCCGATGACAGTCAGAGCCACGCCGACATCGAACAAAACTGCGGTGGCAAGGCCTGTCTCCCCAAAAATCGGAAGATTTGCCACCCCGAATACCTGATCTAAAAAGGGCTTTTCATCAACCATTCCTACTATCCCGGTAGATACTGCGATCAGTATCCCTATTGCCGTCACCACTTTGAAATCTACAGCAATGTTATTCCGAACCTTTTCTATATCATCCACCAGAAAAAGGAGAACGATAGCAGCTACAAAAGCCAGTCCCCCAATGAATCCTCCCCCGGGGTTGTGGTGTCCCGAAATAAAAAGATGAATCGAAAAGGCAAGTATGATGAGGACTACTGCTTTGGCAGCAGTTCGCAGAATAACATCATTTGGTCCCTTCATCTTCCGTCCTCCCTGCCAAACGAAGTTTAATCAGCACATATACCCCCAAGCCGGCGGCGGACAATACCAGGATTTCCAGCATGGTATCAAAACCCCGGAAATCCACCAGGATGGCGTTTACAATATTATTGGCCCCGGCCAGCTCATAAGCGTTTTCATAAAAGCTTGAAATAGACTTAAACATTTTGTTTCCATTGGCTGACAGGGCCAGGACGGTAACAACCAGGCCAACCCCGATCGAGATAACACCATTTACGACTTTATAACGAATGGGACTGTCATCCTTTTTAAGCCTGGGCAAATGATAGAAACACAACAAAAACAACGTTATGGTGATGGTCTCCACCACCAGCTGAGTGAGGGCTAAATCGGGAGCTCGAAAAAGGACGAAAAAGAAAGCAACCAGAAATCCTAATGCCCCCACCGCTACAACGGAAGTCAATCTGGTTTTAGCCAACAAAACGGTTAGAGCAGCACTAAACATTCCCACCAGCAGCAGCAATTCATAAAAACTAACCGCCGAATCCTGGGAGGAATTAAAGAATGGGCTGCCAAACATCAGAAGAGCGCCTCCGACGGTCAAGATCATAAACCCGAAGATATAAACCAGATAATCCCGAGCCGACCCGGTCATGTAGCGCTCAGTGATGAGACGAGAATAATTCTCCATTTTTTCAAGAATGACTTCGTATATATTGTTTAAGGTCAGTGCTTTCGGATAATAACGATAGATTACGTACCATTTCCGCAGAGTTTTGTATAGCAGTACCCCTATGGCCACAACCCCGATTGTCATTAATAATTCGGTATTCAAACCATGCCAGGCGCTGATTTCAATCTGCAAAAGCCCGGTTTCGGCAAAGGTCGGTAAGACCGCCTCCCAAGCCGGCTGGAATAAATATCTTAGAAAGACATTGGGGTAGAAAAATATGATGATCACCAGGCCCGCCAGTATCAGGGGAGATATCAACATGCCCAGAGATGCTTCGCGTGCTCTCTTCATTAATTTCTGGTCTCTCGGGACTCCGGCAAATGTTCTGAAAGCAATAATCATGCAATATACGAAGGTCAAGACACTGGCCGCCCATGCCAGAAACAGCAGGATATTGCCCCAGGTTTCCATCTGAAAGATATTCATTTTCGAGGCATTTAACACCGCGGAAAAAAACAACTCCTTGCTTAAAAAACCATTAAAAGGAGGTAGACCGGCCATGGCCAAACTTCCGACCATAGCAAGGAGGAAAGAGATGGGCATCAGGTGCAGTAAGCCCCCCAGCTTTTTGATATCCCGGGTTCCCAGTTCATGGTCAATAATGCCCACCACCATAAACAAACAACCTTTAAAAGTGGAGTGATTCATCAGGTGGAAAATTGCTGCAAAAATGGCTATAGCGTAAATCGCGCCTTCACTGACAACTTCAAAATACAGAGCCGCAGACCCCAAACCCAACAAGCTCATAACCAATCCCAATTGGCTGATGGTAGAATACGCCAATAACGCTTTTAGATCCGTTTGTCTGATGGCGTTAAAGGAACCGTATAATAGGGTGATGATGCCAATACCTGATACAAACCAAAACCATTCCGGAGCCCCGCCAAAAATAGTCGTGAGGCGAGCAACCAAATAAATACCCGCTTTCACCATCGTAGCCGAATGCAAATAGGCACTCACCGGAGTAGGCGCCTCCATAGCATCTGGCAACCAGATACTAAAGGGAAATTGGACGGATTTGGAAAAAGCCCCGGTCAGAATCAAGACCATGGCGGGAACAAACAAATAATGAGACTGGATTATCTCGAATCTGCTTATCATCTCGCGAATGCTGTAGGTATCCGTAACCATAGAGAGCAGAATGAAACCGGCCAACATCGAAAACCCGCCAAAGATGGTAATCAGCATTGATTTTAGTGCACCGGATCTTGATTTCTCCCGCTGAAACCAAAAGGCAATCAGTAAAAAGGATGATATGCTGGTCATTTCCCAGAATACATACAAGACAAAGACGTTATCAGAAAAAACAAGGCCCAGCATCGACCCAAGGAAGAGAAGCAGATAGACGTAGAAGTTGTCCAGAGCTTCCCTTTCCTTGGACATGTAATAAATCGAATACAGGATAACAAGAAAGCCCATTCCCGCAACGATTAGACTAAAAAGAAGGGATAGCCCATCTATATTCGCAGTCAAATTAATATCATAAGAGGATATCCAGGGGAGGACCAAATAGATTGTCTTACCACTGGCGATAGAAGGATTAAGTGACAACAGGTAAAAGAAGATTACCAGAGGGACAAAAAGAACGAGCCAACCCGTATGGATTTTCGGGTTGAATTTCTTATGTAGGAATGGAACCAATAGCGCGTATATAAACGGAAAACCAAGTGCGAGGTAGAAACAAGACATCTATCCTCCTCCTTTCAATCATTATTTGTGAGCGTTCTGGCTAG
>LFRU01000019.1:0-10843 GCA_001512495.1 Syntrophothermus sp. DTU052
GGGGATAACAGGCTTATCTCCCCCAAGAGTCCACATCGACGGGGAGGTTTGGCACCTCGATGTCGGCTCATCACATCCTGGGGCCGGAGAAGGTCCCAAGGGTTGGGCTGTTCGCCCATTAAAGTGGTACGTGAGCTGGGTTCAGAACGTCGTGAGACAGTTCGGTCCCTATCCATCGCAGGCGCAGGAAACTTGAGAGGAGCTGTCCCTAGTACGAGAGGACCGGGATGGACAGACCGCTGGTGTACCAGTTGTCTCGCCAGAGGCACAGCTGGGTAGCTATGTCTGGGACGGATAAGCGCTGAAAGCATCTAAGCGCGAAGCCGACCTCAAGATGAGGTTTCCCACTGGGTTAACCAGGTAAGACCCCAGCAAGATTAGCTGGTTGATAGGCCGGGGGTGTAAGTGCAGCAATGCATTCAGCCGACCGGTACTAATAGGTCGAGGGCTTGACCTAGTACACGCTCGTAAACTTGCTTGTGCAGTTTTCAGGGAACCTGAGAAAGAATTCCTGGTGGCAATGGCGGAGGGGCCACACCCGTTCCCATCCCGAACACGGAAGTAAAGTCCTCCAGCGCCGATGGTACTGCAAACGTGGGAGAGTAGGTCGCCGCCAGGAGCTGATATTAATCCTCGAACATTATCCGGTTCGAGGATTTATTACTTTCTTGCCCGCGAAGTGCGGTTCCTCCGGAATTCAAAGAAGTTACGCATAAGCAGGCGGGAAGCACGGACCTCTCCCGCCTGCACGCTCCACCTGAAGCAAAGTAAGTCGCACGAATCCTCCACGTTGGATTCGGCTCCCTGCTGCAGCCGCCGGGAGCAAGGGAGTAGGAACCCAGACTGCATTATGGAGTTACGAAGAATTGATGGGGCTGGAATATGCAGATGTTGGCTTCTTCCTGGACGTTGCCATCGGTTATTTCTACGAAATAACCATAGCTCGTTTTCGGCTTGAGTTCGCTGGTAATGACGACTTCACCACGATTGATTCCGGCCTTGGCGTCTCCCCGCATTCTTTGGACGTAGATATTATCCCACCAGGCGAGCTTTTGGGTGTCAAACTCCATTGATGTGGAAGCCTCGGCAACTCTGGTTACGTAATAGGCATCCACGTCAGCGACATCCTTAAGCGTCTTCCACTTGCATTTTATATCCTTTAACGGAGAATCAGCCGGCAGTGGTTTTAATCTTGACGGCTCAAATGAGGTATAGAGTTCGTACTGGTTCTTCAAATAGGCGTTTAATATTTCATCGGACTTTCGATTATCCTGATAGCGAGATTTTTTGACAACATCTCCATTCTTGCAGGTCACCTCAATGGTGTACTCGCCATCTTTCATAAATCCGGCGTCAAGGTTAATCATGTACCAGTAGTTGTCATAGGTAGGGTCATAGATCCAGCCGTCTTTGTTTTCATTGTCAAACTTCTGGTCTTTGGAGAACTGAACTTTATAGTCATCAGGACCATAGGCGATAATCGTTTCAATCAGATCAGGCGCAAAAGCCCCGGGTGTCGGATAGAAAGAAATGAGAAACTTGTGCTGAAACTTACCACGAGGAGATTTTTCAAAATCCCAATAAACATTGCAGGCCATGATGCCGTAAATCTGGATCTTAGGTTGATCCATAATTACCCCTCCATTCCATTTATGGTATATAATAAAAATACTTCATAAAATTTAGATAATTACCCGCAAAGGCATCACCAACTTTCCTAAATATGGATAAATCATAGCACATTATTGATAGCAAATAAACACAATAGAAGCAAAATAATGAATAATGGGAATATAATGAAAACAACAACAAATATATACCGTTTGGGAGGGAAGCATTATGTTTGGTTGGATTACCCTGGCAATCATCATCTTATTACTGATCCTGATTTTTTATCCCGGAAATCTGTTCAGGTTGGCGATGTGGTCAGTACGGCGCTCGGCAGGTCTTGCCTGTAAGAGGGTTGCGGTTGGTCGACATCAAATTGTGTACCTTGAAGGAGGCACTGGTCCCCACTTGGTGCTGCTGCACGGTTTTGGAGCCAATAAAGATAACTGGAACCGTTTCGCGAAACACTTTACGTCTTCATACCATGTGATAATCCCTGATCTCCCCGGTTTTGGCGACAGCAGCTATTTCCCCGACGAGGAGTACGACGTGGAGAGTCAGGTAGAAAGGCTGATAGATTTCTTCAAAGCTCTGAAGCTTGATGAATTCCACCTGGCGGGGAATTCAATGGGCGGGCAGATAGCTGTGGCCTACACCATAAAACGCCCGGGCCGTGTTCTCAGCCTGACACTTTTTGATGCCGCCGGTATCCAGGAGGATACGCCCAGCGAGATGAGCCGGCTCCTGGAAAAAGGGATAAACCCGCTGGTAGTTAAGGAAGCTTCTGATTACAGCGAACTGCTGAAATTTGTGTTTTTCAACCCGCCTGAATTTCCAGCGGTGGTAATGAAAGGGCTGGCCGCAGATGCTGTACGCCATACTGCAAGCAATGAAAGGATTTTCCAGCAGCTCCTGGGCAAGTGGGTGCAGCTTGATCCGCTCCTGCCCAGAATAGAGTCACCAGCCCTCATTATCTGGGGCGACAAGGACCGGGTGTTTGATGTTTCCTGTGCGGATCGTTTTGAAAGGAGTTTGAAGTACTCCAAAAAGGTGGTTTTCGAAAACTGCGGTCATATGCCGATGCTGGAAATGCCGGATAAGAGCGCCGAAGTGGTGCGCGATTTTATCGGAAGTATACGGTATTAGTCGGTCTCCGCCCTTAAGCGTCGGGGTGGGAAGTGGATGACCTCAACAAAAGGCTCGCAAGAAGGATTTTGATCGGGCTTCATAAATGAAAAAGCGGGGTCTCCCGGAAAGGGACGGCCCCGCTTTAGTTTACAGACCGCAGGCCTTTGATTATGGTTTGTGTACCCTGATGATTTCGATGCAGTTGAGGTGCTGCTCACCTATCTGTAATGACTTAGCTGCTGGAACAAAATCTCCGCCAGGCCCGTGCTGCGCGACTGAGCCATAATTTTGGCATACTCGGTGTCGAGCATGCTTTGAAAAACATCCTGTCCGAAGGACTTTGCCAGGAGGCCGCCCTGGGGAATGGTCTTCCGCATCGATTTGAGCAGCTCACCCAGAAATATGGCTTCAAAATCGCGGCAGGTTTCCATGAGACGTTTTTCGTCCTCACTTGGAACCGGCTTTTCCTTCCCCGCCGCGGTTTTTTCAGTCCAGGTATTGAGTTGACGGGGAATGGAGTAGCTGTAGAGATTAAGGGCCAAATCGGATACTCTCATTCAGCGCTCATCCTTATTAAACGTTTTTGCAGGCAGACAGGTGGTGAACCTGTCTGGTGAATATATCTATGCGAATACTGTTATCTCTTAAGATTCGCTGCCATGCCCAGCATCTCATCGGCTGATTGAATCGATTTGGAATTGAATTCGTATGCTCGCTGGGCGGTAATCAAGTTCACCATTTCTTCAACGATCTGAACATTACTCATTTCCAGATAGCCGCCATGTAATCTGACCGTACTATCACCCTCCGGATCCCAGTCTTCCGGCTCGCCGGATACTTCAGTTGCCCGGTACAGGCTCCCGCCAACCTTTTCCAGGCCGTTGGGATTGATGAACCGGGCTAATTCCAGTCTGCCGGCTTCAATAACCTGATCATCATCCGGGAGCTTGTAGGTAATGGTCCCGTCAGTAGCGACCGAGATATCATGAGCACCCGGCTCAATAGTGTCCGCCCCTATTACATAGTAACCATCGCTGGTTACCAGATTGCCTTCCCCATCGATCATGAAGGCGCCGTTTCTCGTGTACAGGGGTTCATCATAACCGGGGACTTCGACCTGGAAAAAGGCATCACCGCTTATGGCTACGTCCAATGGGTTTCCGGTGGGAGAAAGGTTGCCCTGGGTAAAGAGGGTCTGAATTGCTGCCGGCCTTGTTCCCAGCCCGATTTGCAGGCCTACCGGCTGCATGATTTCTTCAGACGCCACCGGCTTGCGGATGGTCTGATACAGCAGATCCTGGAAGTTGACCCGGGATTTCTTAAAACCAATAGAGTTAACATTGGATACATTGTGGGCAATAGCATCGATGTTTAACTGCTGCCCGTACATGCCCGTACTGGACGTGTATAGAGCTCTGAGCATAAAAAATCCTCCTCTTGGTGCCGGCGTATCGATCAGTCAACGCCGCGGGGCCCCTCAAGAAGAGTCCGGCCCCATTACATATTTCATAACTGTTATCGAGAAAACTAATGAAAAACTTTAGCATGTTTTGAGATATTTTTACTGAAGGAGAGTTGGTTATGTTCCGTTATGCATCAACCGACCTGGTGCCTCCGGCGGGCAGGCAAAAAGAGTGGCTGCTCACAAATGGAATCGGTGGTTTTGCCGCCTCAACCATATCGGGAATCAATACCAGGCGTTATCACGGTTTGCTGATTGCATCTCTTAAACCCCCGGTTGACCGCCGCCTCCTGCTGGCCAAGCTGGAGGAAGAGGTTATTGTTGACGGTAAGAGGTATAAGCTGTTCGCGTCGCAAACCCTGGGAGGGTTTGCGGGCTATGGCTTTAATTACCTGCTGGAGTTCAAAAGATTCCCCTTTCCTACATATGTCTATGAAATCGAAGACTGTATCCTGAAAAAGGAGATTATCCTGGTATCAGGTCAGAACACAGTCATGGTTAGGTACAGTCTGGCCAATGCCAACGAGAGGCCGGTACGCCTGTGCATTTTTCCCCTCATCACCTGCCGTGATTACCACTCTACAATCCGCAGGAATGATTGGCGGTTCGAAATAGTGGAGGATAACGGAACCAGCGTGGCCATAGAGCCCTTCCCCGGAGCGCCTCTGCTTTATATGGGCAGTGATGGTGCCCGCTGTGAAAAAACAGGGTTTTGGTATTTTGATATTTTTTACGAAAGGGAAGCAGAGAGGGGGTTGGATGCGGTAGAAGATCTGTACTGTCCTCTCTGCTTTGTGGCCGAGGGTGCAAAGAGTACGGAACTGTGGATATGGGCGGGTACGGAACAGGTGGAGGGCAGCACCGCCTGTATGCACCGGTACCGGGATCAGGAAATATCTCGTATTAAGGCCGTGGCCGATAACGTTTCCACTAATAATAAATACCTGAGACTCCTCAGCCTGGCAGCCGACTCTTTCCTGGTAAGGCGTTCCGAGCTGGAAGGTCTGACGATAATAGCCGGTTACCCCTGGTTTGCCGATTGGGGGCGGGATGCGATGGTCTCATTACCGGGGTTAACCTTGACAACCGGTCGGTTCGAGGATTTCCGGCAGGTTATGAAGACTTTTCTCACCTTCGAAAAGGATGGACTGATTCCAAATCTGTTTCCCGATAACCCGGGACCGCCGGCCTACAATACCGCAGATGCATCGTTATGGGTTTTCTGGTGTCTTTACAAGTATTATCAGTACACCGCTGATCTCAACTTCCTGGCGGAGCAGTACCCGGTGTTGCTGCGCATACTGGAGGGTTACATTAACGGTACTACCCTGCACGGCATAAGAATGGACAGCGATGGTTTGATAATCCAGGGCGAGACTTTTCAAGCCCTGACTTGGATGGATGCCCGGGTAGGCGGGGAAGCGGTTACGCCTCGCCGCGGGAAAACCGTGGAAATAAACGCTCTCTGGTGTTTTGCCCTGTATTTTACTGGATTTCTGGCCTCTCGTTTGGATGACACCGCCAAAGCCCGCAGCTTGAAGGAACTGTTTAATAACTCCCGTAACGGCTATCGGAGGGGATTCTGGTTCGCAGACGGGGGTTACTTGTATGACTGGATAAGTGAAGATGAGCGGGATGAATCGATCAGGTGTAACCAGGTAATCGCCTTGAGCCTGCCGATAAGATTACTAACCGTTGATCAGGAAAGGAAGGTACTGGGTACGGTATGGCGGCATCTCTGCACCGGTTACGGTTTGAGGACCCTCTCACCTGCGGACGACAAATACCGGGGACAGTGCACAGGCAATCAGTACCAGCGGGATAGCGCTTACCACCAGGGTACCGTTTGGGTATGGCCCTGGGGACATTTTATTACCGCCCTTAACCGGATTTACAGCGGACACCCGGGAATTGACAGCCTGATTCGCCGTCTGGTTTCTCCCCTTATTGCCCATCTCCATGAGGAGTGCATAGGCACGGTCTCAGAAATCTTTGACGGCGATCCTCCGCACCATCCACGGGGATGTTTTGCTCAGGCCTGGTCGGTGGCGGAGCTCTTGCGGGTCATTTACGAGGAGGTAGAGCGGCGGGCGCCGAAGAGAACACTGCCTGAATGGGTTGAAAAAAGACCATTGCCTGAAGGATGATAAAAGGGTAAAATTATGGGCAAGCCGTTGGTCGGCTCATTAGATTGCTTGCTCATGGCCCGGTGCGGGCAGGTTTATATACCGTTACATATTTGCCTGCCAGGGAGGGATACGAAGTGTTTGGCTTTATTGGCAATATTGGACCTTGGGAATTGGTTCTGGTTTTAGTCATTGCTCTGATTATTTTTGGACCGGGGAAACTGCCCGAAGTGGCCAGGTCGGTAGGGAAAGGAATCAACGAGTTCAAAAGGGCTACCAACGAGGTTAAACAGCAGGTACAGGAAGCTGTCAGCCTGGACGATAACGATAACAAAGCCTGACTCAGCAAGGGCGGAGCAACCGCATACTATTATTGCTCTTATCAAGAGTGGCGGAGGGACTGGCCCTATGAAGCCCGGCAACCCCCGGAACGGGAAGGTGCCAATTCCTGCAGGACATGGTCCTGACAGATGAGAGGAGGATATCCAGGTGATAAAAGGCCTCTTCTGTGGAGGCCATTTTTAATTCTTGAGGTTAGTGGGGAGTGAGTGAGAGCATGAGCATCGATCTATGTTCAGAACTGCAAAAAAGGATTTTCATCCTGGATGGAGCTATGGGAACCATGCTGCAGCAGGAGGGGTTGGGGCGTGGTGAATGCCCGGAGATGTTTAACCTTACCCATCCTCATATTCTGGAAGATATTCACTCCGCCTATATCGAGGCGGGCTGTGATATTATACAGACCAACACCTTTGGTGCCAATCACTTCAAACTGAGTGAGTATGGCCTGGGGGATAAGGTGGAGGAGATCAATTCCCGTGCCGTAAAGATTGCCAGGAAAGCCGCCGGAACCAGGGCTCTGGTCGCTCTGTCCGCAGGTCCCTCGGGAAAGCTCTTCAAGCCTTTCGGAGACGTTGAATTTGATGAGCTTTTTGAAGCTTTCTCCGTCCAATTCCGGGCGGCGGAAAAGGCGGGAGCGGATCTGATTTCCATTGAAACCATGACCGATATTGCAGAATTGAGAGTGGCGGTTATTGCAGCCCTGAGCACTACCCGTCTGCCGGTGCTGGCCCACCTTACCTTCGAGCCTGATGGCCGCACCTTGATGGGTACGGATCCGGTTAACGCCGTTCTCATGCTGGAAGCCCTGGGGGTAACGGCAGTTGGAGCCAACTGTTCGGGTGGAACCACTCAACTGCTGCCTGTTATTGAGCAGATGGCGCGGACCACCAGCCTGTTTATCTCGGTGGAACCCAATGCCGGGATGCCGACGCTGGTAGGCGAGGAAACCGTCTTTCCTGAGACCCCGGCAGAGATGGCCCGGCATGCTCTGGCATTAAGAGATGCCGGAGCCAACATAATAGGTGGGTGCTGCGGCACCACTCCGCAACATATAAAAGCTATATCTGAAACCCTGCGAGGGCTGACGCCGGTCAGCCGAAAAACAGCGCCGGTTTGGGCATTCTGTTCCCGCACCCGTTACCTGGTAATAAGTGATGAGGCTTATCCGGCTTTCATTGGAGAAAGAATCAATCCCACCGCGCGCAAAAAATTGGCTATGGATATAAGAGATGGACGCATGGAAGTGGTGGTGGGTGAGGCCAGAAGACAGGTGGAAGCCGGGGCGGCCATGCTGGATGTGAACATGGGGGTCCCCGGTATTGACGAACCGGCGGCCATGAAAAAAGCCGTGCAGGAGATCCAGACCGCGGTCGATGTTCCTATCGCTATCGATTCAACCGATCCGGCCGCAATCGAGGCGGCATTAAAAGCTTTCGTCGGTCGACCGCTTATAAATTCCACCACCGGTGAGGAAAAGAGCCTGGACCGCATTCTGCCCCTGGCGAAGAAATACGGCGCTGCGGTACTGGGATTGTGCCTGGACGAAAACGGCATACCCAGCAGGGCCGAGGAACGGCTGGCCATAGCGGAAAAGATCTATCGCCGGGCCCGGGAGTACGGATTAAGGGACCAGGATGTATTTATCGACTGTCTGGTGAAAACGGCCAGCGCCGAACAGGAACAGGTGATGGAAACCCTGAGAACGCTCCAGATGGTAAAGTCCCAGTTGAAGCTGAAGACGGTCTTGGGGGTCAGCAATGTGTCCCACGGTCTGCCGGCCCGGGATATTATGAATTCATCTTACCTGGCAATGGCTATGGCCTGTGGTTTGGACCTTCCTATAATGAATCCTTTTGAAGAAAGGATGCAGGATGTTATTCGAGCCGCAGCCGTACTGATGAACCGCGACAGCTATGCATCAAGTTACATCGAGTGCTATAAGAATCGAACAACGCCGGAGAAAAAGGCCCCACCGGTGACGGCTTCGGGAGGTCCAAAGCCGCCGACTGTCGCGACTGATACCGGTGATCCCATTAAAGACGCGGTAGTCAAAGGACAAAAGGGGCAGATAGTGGACTTGGTCAGGAAGGCTCTGAACGACGGCCAAAACCCGATGGACATTATAAACCGGCATCTTATCCCCGGGATCGAAGAAGTGGGAGAGCTTTATGACCGCAAGGTGTACTTCCTGCCGCAGTTGATGCTTTCAGCGGAGACGATGAAAGAGGGATTTGAGTACCTCAAGCCCTTGCTGGTGAAGGAAGCCCAGGTGCAGCGGGGTACTGTGATTCTGGCCACGGTGGAGGGCGATGTACACGATATCGGCAAAAACATAGTAGGCATAATGCTGGAAAACTACGGTTACCGGTTAATTGATCTGGGCAAAGATGTTCCGGCCTCCCAAATCGTTGCCCGAGCGATTGAAGAGAAGGCCGATGTGATTGGCTTGAGCGCTTTAATGACGACTACCATGCCGCGAATGAAAGAAGTGGTTGAACTGGTCAAGAGCAGAGGTCTCAATACCAAGGTTGTAATAGGGGGGGCGGTGTTGACCGGGGATTATGCAGAAAAAATTGGTGCTGATGGGTATGCGCCCGATGCCCGGGCCGCAGTGGTCACCGTCAACCGGCTTATCAACAGGTAACAGCGGCATTGGCAGGTCAAATACCTATAAAGATTTCAGATAGATACGGAAAGGGGGATTTTGCAAAGGATGGGAGTAACAAGAACCTACGAGGAGATCAATGAAAAAATCCGGAAAGGGCAGGCGGTGGTGGTCACCGCGGAAGAGGTTATTGGCATCGTTGAAGAGAAAGGGGTAGAAAGGGCCGCCCAGGAGATTGATGTAGTTACAACGGGCACCTTTGGTCCCATGTGTTCTTCCGGGGTATTCCTGAACTTTGGCCATTCCAACCCGCGCATCAAAATGCAAAAAGTATGGCTGAACGGGGTTGAGGCCTATTCCGGTATAGCGGCCGTCGATGCCTACCTGGGAGCCACCCAACTTCCGGAAAACGATCCTGAGAACAAGGTTTTTCCGGGCAGGTTCAGCTATGGCGGGGGACACGTGATCCATGACCTGCTGGCGGGCAAGGAGATAAGACTTGAGGCGGTAAGTTACGGAACCGACTGTTATCCCCGCAAGAGGATTGACACCCTGATTACCTTAAAGGACATTAACGAGGCTATTCTGTTCAATCCCCGGAATGCCTATCAGAATTACAACTGTGCGGTTAACTTAAGTGACCGAACCCTCTATACCTATATGGGGATTCTTAAGCCCCGACTGGGCAATGCCAGTTATTCAACCTCCGGGCAGCTTAGCCCGCTGTTCAATGATCCCTATTACCGCACCATTGGAGTTGGCACCAGGATATTCCTGGGAGGAGGGACAGGATATGTGGCCTGGCACGGCACCCAGCACAACCCCAACGTAGCCAGAAATGAACTGGGAGTACCTACCGGGGGAGCCGGCACCCTGGCAGTAATAGGCGATCTTAAACAGATGAGACCGGAATGGCTGGTGGGAGCCAGCCTGCTCGGTTATGGTGCCAGCCTGATTGTGGGCATCGGCATCCCGATTCCTATCCTGGACGCAGAGATAATGAGGTTTGTATCTGTCAAGGATGAGGACATTGTCTGTCCCATCGTTGATTACAGCGAGGGCTATCCCTTGTGCAAGCCTGGTAATTTAGGTCTGGTTAACTATAAAGACCTGAAGAGCGGCCAGATCATCATTGAGGGGAAAAAGGTTACCACTACTCCCCTGTCAAGTTACCCCAAAGCCCGTCAGATTGCAGGGATACTGAAAGAGTGGATTAAAAACGGCCAGTTTGAGCTGACGGCCCCCGTAGTAAAACTGCCCTCGGCAGGAGACCCAGTGGTAATCAACTCTCTGCCGGAACGCGATGTGAACGGGCGTAATGGTAGGAGGTGGTAGGAATGTACAAGAGCCGTGTGGTATGTTTTTTCTCGGAGGCCCAATCTGAACAACCCATAATTTACCGTTTGGTCAAGGACTATAACCTGGTTATCAATATACTGAAAGCGGACATCAATCCGCGCAAGGAAGGCTATCTGGTGGTTGAGCTTTCCGGGAATAGAGAAGACTATGAATCAGGTATTGGGTTTCTAAAGGATATCGGGGTAAGGGTAGAACCCCTGAGCCAAACCGTGG
>LFRU01000019.1:10894-11784 GCA_001512495.1 Syntrophothermus sp. DTU052
GACATTGATCGTTCCACCATGGAGATCAGTTTTGATAACTCCAAGTGTGTTGTTTGCGGCATGTGTCTGGATTGCTGTCCCACCAGGGCTATGACGGTGTTCTTCAATATTGCCGCGCCGTTATGAACTCGATGAATAATGATTTCGTGAACAGGAAATACAGGAGGTACCAGCGCGGGCAGGATCTGGTGCACTTCCAGGTGAAGGTCAAGCAAACAGACCTGTTTATCGGGGTCACTAAAGAGCGGTACAACCAACAGCTGGCGGCTGAGATTGAGCAGAGGGTGTACCGGGTTCGCGCCGGACTGGAAACATACATTGCCTCCCATCCAGAATTCTTAACCTCTTTGGAACCGGTGACTTTGAAACCGGGAGCACCGGAGATAGCCCGGCGGATGGCCCGGGCCGCGGTGCTGGCTGGTGTAGGCCCCATGGCTGCAGTTGCGGGGGCTTTTGCCGAAGAGGTTGGTGAGGTTTTGACCGACTGTCCCGATGTAATTGTCGAGAACGGTGGCGATTTATATATAAGAACTACCCGGGAAAGGCTGGTTATGGTAGCGGCCGGTCTCTCCCCCTTCAGCCATCGCATCGCCGTGCGCATTACGCCGCGGGAATCACCGTTAGGTGTGTGTACCTCCTCAGGAACAGTGGGGCCGTCTCTAAGTTTCGGTCAGGTTGATGCGGCCATGGTCAAGGCCACCAGTGCTTCTCTGGCTGATGCGGTAGCCACCGGAGCCGGCAACCGGGTATCAACCGGGGACCAGCTCGGGGCAGCGATTGAATATGTGCAGAGTATAGCCGGAGTTACAGGAATCCTGGTGATAAAAGATGACCGGATGGCCGCCTGGGGCGATATAGAGCTGGTGCCTGTTACCGGGGTGGGTGAAACC
>LFRU01000019.1:11883-19582 GCA_001512495.1 Syntrophothermus sp. DTU052
GGACTGGCGGTGCGCGCTTTTCCCGGGCATACTTTAGGGGTTATTATGCCCTGTGAGAGCCTGCCCGAGGATATTGAACACGGGCACCTGGTAGCACAGAAGTATGGATTTGAACTGAAGGTTATTGATCTGCTCCCGATTTACAAGATGTTTACTGAGCTTCTGGGAGAGGAGGAGGGTCCCCGAAGCGGTTTGGCCCGTGCCAATATCAAACCGCGTCTGCGGATGATTACCCTCTACTATTATGCACAGAAACGGAACTACCTCGTTTTGGGTACTGAGAATAAATCTGAACTGACTATAGGGTATTTCACCAAATACGGAGATGGCGGGTCTGATCTCCTGCCGATTGGAGGCCTGGTCAAATCCCAGGTGAAGGAACTGGCCCGGCACCTGGAAGTTCCAGAGGTTATTATCGATAAGCCTCCTTCAGCCGGTCTCTGGGAGGGGCAGACAGATGAAGGCGAGATCGGGCTGTCCTACGAGGAGCTGGACCGGTTTATCCTGTCGGGACAGGCAAGCGAAAGGGTTAGAAATAAGATCCAGCACCTCGCTCGTATCAGTCAGCATAAACTGCAGCCGCCGTCAATAGCAGTGCTCTAGATGCCGTTTACGGCCGGGTTATGGGTCCTCGGTTGTTGAATGCATTTTTTTTGGTATGCTAGAATATTGTCAAATTGGGACAAAGGGGAGAAAACATGGCAGGACATTCCAAGTGGGCCAACATTAAGCATAAAAAAGCCAGAACTGATGAAAAACGAGGCAAGATATTTACCAAGCTGGGCAAAGAAATAATCATAGCTGCCAGGGAGGGTGGCGGGGACCCGGACGGGAACCCACGTTTGAAAATGCTTATTCAAAAAGCCAAGGCCATGAACATGCCCAATGATAATATAAATCGAGCCATTCAGCGGGGAACCGGTGAAATCGAGGGGGAAGCTCTGGAAGAAATCAATTATGAGGGATACGGTCCCGGCGGAGTGGCTCTGATGCTGAATATCACCACCGACAACCGAAACCGTACCGCGGCGGAAATTCGCCACCTTTTTTCCAAGTACGGCGGCAATCTGGGGGAAGCAGGCTGTGTTGGCTGGATGTTCAAACGCAGGGGCCTGCTGGAGGTGAACAAAGAGGATCTGCAGTCTGACGTGGATGAGGTGGAACTGATCGCTATCGAGGCCGGAGCCGAAGACATCAGGGATAGCGGGAGCAGTCTCGAGATCGTAACCACTCCGGATTCATTTGAATCGGTAAAGAGTACCCTGGAGGAGGAGTGTGGTGTCCAGTGGGCTTTTGCGGATATTACCATGATTCCTGATACTACTGTTGAAGTACTGGATCTTGATACCGTCAGGAAGATCATTAAACTGGTGGATGTGCTGGAAGACCACGATGATGTACAGGACGTATATGCCAACTTTTCCATCCCCGATGAGATAATGGAGCAGGTTTAGATGACATGAAATAATTCGCTGGGAAACCGGCGGTGAAGGCATCGCTAATGGTGGGCGAAATGATAATCAACACTAAACCCCCGTTAAATCTGGGCTTTAACGGGGGTTTTTGACAGTCTGAGCCCTCACTTTATGCGGGGACGTCTTGAAAATAGCATAGGCGGGTTTTGTTTACTTGACCGCTTTTATTAAAGCGCCGGCGAAGGCAGCATCAGCCATTGCCCACTGCTCTTCGGTTAAGCTGGTGTCATCTGCACCCAGACCTTGCAGCACTTCCCGGGTATAATAGTTTTCCGGGGTAACGCTGATCTGCTTAAGGCCGGCTTGCGTCAGCAGTTCTTCATACTCCCGCACACTCAGGCTGCCGGCAATACAGGATACCCATAAGGAAGTAACCTGCCGAATCTCTGCGGGCACTTCCCGGGTCGATACTATATCGGCAATGGCTAATCTCCCCCCGGGTTTTAAGACGCGGTATATCTCACTCATTACCTTGCCTTTGTCACCGCTGAGATTGATTACACAGTTGGACATTACTACGTCCACACTTTCATCCGGCAGGGGTATTTCCTCGATATAGCCTTTCAGGAACTCGACATTGGCGACTTCCATGCGTTCTTTGTTGCTATTGGCCAGGGCCAGCATCTCATCAGTCATATCCAAACCATAAACTTTACCGGTCGGCCCTACATATCGTGAGGCTACCAGGACGTCAATACCTCCGCCGCTGCCCAGATCCAGTACGGTTTCTCCTTCCTTTAATCCAGCCAGAGCATGGGGGTTCGCACAGCCCAGGGAGGCCTTGAGCGCTTCTGCTGGCAAAGCGGACAGGTCTTCGTCTTGATAATTAATGTCTATGCGGGTAATGGGGCTGCAGCAGGAACTGCTGGGTCCACAGCAGCATCCCTGCCCTTCCGTACTTATCTGCCGGGCTATTTCTCGATAGTGTTTCTGCACTTCCTCACGAATTTTTTTCATAATATTTCCTCCCCTTAATTATTCGATATTTACAGTTGAACCGGAGTTAAAATACTTCTTCCTCCAGTACAGGGCTACGTTAACCAGACCAATTATTACCGGTACTACTACCAGCGAACCCACTACTGCTGCAAAAGCCTGGCCGGAATCGATGCCGAACACAGCCGCAGAAACAGCTATGGCCACAATGGGAATGGAAGTAGTCCCGATAGATAAACTGTTCAGGAATCCAGCAAATCCGGGGAGAACATAACCTAATACTACCCCCAGGAACATGGCCAGGAAGATCCATACAGTAAGGTATCTATCCAGAAATGATAATTTTGCCGCTACTGAGTCTGCCAAAATAACAACACCTCTATTTCTAAAGTCTTTATGCGGATCTGTACAGCCATTGCTGATGCGTTTAGCAATTTTCACAGCCTTTGACGTTCTCAAGCCGCAGGATATCCTGCTGACAGCATGGGATTTTGCTAGCTTCTTCTTTAATTATCATGCTCAGGAAAGGATAACGCTGTAGAGTTTCTTCATTCATCCGATAATATACCCACTGGGCTCTCTTCTCCGAACAGACCAGTCCGGCGTTCCTGAGTTTATCGAGATGCCGGGAAGCATTGGACTGCTGTATGCTCAAAACCTCCTCGATTTCACATACGCATAATTCCCGTTGATTTAATAGGTGCAGTATCCTTAACCTGGTTTTATCAGCTAGAGCTTTGAGTATTACTATCAGATCCAATTTATCACCACCCATGAGTATATGCAGCTATACTCATATACTATAACTAAGAACACATTTGTCAACACTACCGGTTTCTTATTGGATAAACTGGTACTGGCGTCACTGAGGTGGCAATTAGTAAAGGAAATGCTTTATTCTAAAACACACGGACTTTGTCGACAGTGTGCAAAGGCCCGTCAAACGGGCCTTTTTTTGATGAGGATCATTAACGCTTAAGCACAGTGGGGTGGGAGGATGGGAGATGGTCATCCGCCCACCCGATGGTCTTTAGCTTGAAATTGACAGCATTTGTTTTTTAATCCTCGATGGACAACCTTCTGCCGCTGTCGGTGGGTGTAACCTTGGGCAGGGTAAGCTTTAATATGCCGTTCTTGAAGGATGCGGTGGCTCGATCGGAATCTATCTCTTCGGGAAGGGGTATGTTCCGTGAGATGCTGCCGTAGTACCTCTCGGAACGATAGAACCTGTCCTCTTTGAACTCTTGTTCCTGTCTTCTTTCGGCTTTGATCCGGACTTCATGGGGAAAGACCCGGACATCCACATCCTTGCTTTCGACTCCGGGCAGTTCGGCATTGACGAATACGTTTTCGTCCGTCTCGAAAACCTCCACCTTCGGATGACCCGCACGCAGGGATTCCAATCCCGGAAGGCCGCGAGCTAATTCGTCAAACCAGCGATCGATCTCGTGGTGCAGGTTATCCAGTCCGCTGATCAAAGGGGTCAGCGGGTTGTCATTTCTCCGCACATCCGGAAGCCTACGTCTCATAATGCAAGCACCTCCTGTTTTCAATAGTTTAGACACCTCTGTCCAATAATATGAAAAGAAAGCGCAAGGGGTAACGCCAGGAAGAAAGCGCAGTCCCAGCTTATCAGGTTTTGACCGGTTCAGATCCGGCAATAATTGTGGAGAGAGGTGGTTTACATGAAACGGTTAACTACAGGAGTTGTAGTGATCCTGGCCTTGGGAGCAGGTTTTATGCTGGGACTGCTGGTTGCCAATTATCAGGACATAACCGGGTTTTTTCAGCAACAGACAATCACCAGGGTTATCAATCAGCGGGTGCCTCCAGTTACCACTGAAACCCCGGTTGTTCTGGAAAAGACTTATACGAAATGCGGGCATACCATAACTTCGGAGTATGAGCAGCAGGATAGACTGACGGGGAAAAGCCTGATGGAGATCCAGCAGGAGTTCTCCGATGGTGAGGGCTGCCTGGTATGGACTGACGAAGAAAACGGGACCCTGATGATCCATCAGCAGGTTGATGATTGGTGCCCGGAAGACCTGAAACGAGTTCATTTGGGGCTGTTCAAAGGACACGTAGCCGTTTTTCGAGGTCCGGCCGGAAGTAACGATGAACTGCTGCGCATAACCGGAATCAAAGCCGAGCGTCTGCCAGAACAGCTGCGGCAGACTCTGGAGAGCGGAACCCTGGAATACGACAGCGAAGACGAGGCCAATTTTGTACTGGAAAACCTGGATGAGTTTGATTAAGTTCTGCGGGTTCGGCCAACGATCCCGGTTAAGGCATATGACTGAGCAGGATGTTGCCCGGGTGCGGAGAATGATTTATTAGGAGGATAACCGCACCAATTGCCGAAAAACCTGCGGCTGTAAGAGCGCCCTGGAGGCAAAAACGCGGTTTAGCGATTTTTTGGGGAGAGAAGCGGAAATGCTGGTTTTGGGGATAGATCCGGGTACCGCCTTGATCGGCTTTGGGCTGGTGGCCAAAGCCGGTGCGAGGTTAACGGCGGTCGAGCACGGGGTTATTCGCACCCCGGCCGGGCTCGGAACTGCGTTAAGACTGGTTCAGGTACACGAACAGGTTAAAGAACTGCTGGAACGTTACCAACCGGATGCAGTTGCAGTGGAGGAAATCTTCTTCCACCGTAATGCCAAAACCTTTTCGGCGGTGAGCCAGGCCCGGGGCGCTTTGATCCTCACTGTGGCCCAGTACGGTATTCAGGTCTTTGAATATACACCTCTGCAGGTAAAACAGGCGGTGGTCGGATACGGAAGGGCCGAAAAAGAGCAGGTGCAGAAGATGGTCAAAGCCATATTAAAGATGGATGAGATCGCCCGACCGGATGATGCGGCTGATGCTCTGGCGATTGCCATATGTCATATCCATTCCTATCGGGGAGGGGATACACCATGATCGGGTTTCTTCAGGGCAAGCTGATTGACATAACCACAGACAGCATTTTGCTGGATGTCCACGGCATCGGCTTTGAGGTTGCGGTACCTACCCGCGCATTGCAGGCCATGCCCGCCATAGGCCAAACTGTCAAGCTTTACACCTGGCTGCAGGTGAGTACCAATGAATTAAGGCTCTACGGGTTTCCGGCTCGCCAGGAGATGGAGCTCTTCAAAACGCTGCTTTCCGTTTCCGGCATCGGCCCCAAGGTGGCGATGGCCATCCTGGGCCATTTTGATGCTGCCGGGTTTTATCGAGCAGTTGCCGGTCAGGATCTCAAGACTCTGACTTCGGTTCCCGGGGTAGGGAAGAAGAGCGCGGAGCGGATTGTTTTTGAACTGAAGGACCGCATTCTTTCCGGGTTGCCCGATTCTGGCTCCTCCGCGGGCTCAGAAGTTGCAGCCCTGCTGGATGCGTTAATGGTTTTAGGTTATAGTAGGGAAGAGGTTTATCCCCACATCATGAACCTGGTGGAGAAGGGTGAGATGAGTACTCTGGAGGAAAACCTTCGCCGGGTTCTCAAGGCCCAGGGGGAGAGATTTCAAAGATAAACCCGGTTTCTCGCGATTCTTGGTTTGATGGAGATTACCGGTGGATTGATTCGACCGGGAGATGTGGTGAATCAGCACAACTTGTTGGGGGAAGGTTTAGTGGAAAGACTGATGGCCTCCGCTTATCAGGAGGAAGATGGCCTGGAAGCGCATATCCGGCCGATGCGCCTGCGGGAGTATATTGGCCAGCCTCGGGTTAAAGAGAATATCGCGGTTTTTATTAAGGCGGCCAGGGACCGCGGCGAACAGCTAGACCATGTGCTGTTAAGCGGCCCTCCGGGGTTGGGCAAAACCACACTGGCGGCGATTATCGCCAATGAGATGGGGAAGCCGATTCGTAAGACCTCGGGGCCGGCCATTGAACGACCCGGGGACCTGGCGGCGATCCTGACCAACCTGGAAGCCGGGGAGGTGCTGTTTATTGATGAGATTCACCGGTTAAACCGTGCGGTGGAGGAGATTCTGTACCCGGCAATGGAGGATTACGCGCTGGATATTGTGATCGGCAAAGGGCCCAGTGCCCGTACCTTGAGGCTGGAACTGCCTCCCTTTACTCTGGTAGGAGCCACTACCCGGCCAGGTTTGCTGACGGCTCCGTTACGGGATCGTTTTGGCATTGCTTGTCGTCTGGACTTTTACACCCCGGAGGAACTGGGGGAAATACTGATGCGGGCGGCTAGAATCTTGAACATCAGCGTTGACGAATCAGGGGCTCAGGAGATAGCCCGCCGCGCCCGCGGGACCCCGCGTATTGCCAACCGCCTGCTGCGCAGAGTCCGTGATTTTGCAGAGGTAAAAGGCAATGGAGTTATAAACCGCCAGGTAGCCCGGCAGGGGCTCACCATGCTGGAGGTGGACGAGGAAGGACTGGACAAACTCGACCGTGCCATTCTGAAAACAATTATTCAGAAGTTTGGCGGGGGACCGGTGGGACTTGACACCCTGGCAGCCGCGGTTTCGGAGGAACCTGATACCCTGGAGGATGTGTACGAGCCCTATCTGCTGAAATTGGGATTCCTCCAGCGTACTCCCCGGGGTCGGGTGGCCACGGCCCGGGCTTATACCCACCTGGGACAGCCGCCACCGGTGGAGCCGGGGGGGAGTCTGTTTGCGGAGGAAACGGAATGAAAGTACTGCTGCACGCGTGCTGCGGGCCCTGTGCCTCCTATCCGTTACCCGCCCTCCTGGATATGGGCCACAGCCTTTATGCCTTGTATTACAATCCCAACATACATCCCTTCACGGAGTACGAAAAACGCCGGGAGGGGTTCTATGAGCTGGCCCGGAATTATGACCTGTCGGTTGTCGGTGAGGAGGATTACGACCCCACACCTTATCTGCAGGCCATAGCTTTTCGCGAGCCCCAGCGCTGTAAAATGTGCTATCAGCTGAGACTGGAACGGGCGGCTCAGATCGCCCGTAAAGGCAAGTTTGAGGCCTTTACCACCTCACTCCTAGTGAGTCCCTATCAAAAGCACGAACTGATAAAAGAGGTGGGTCTTAACTGCGGTGAAAAGTATGGAGTCCCTTTTCTGTACTTCGATTGGAGACCGTATTATCCGGAAACGGTGAAGAGATCCAGAGAACTTGGCCTTTACCGTCAGCCTTACTGCGGCTGTCTCTACAGTGAATGGGAGCGTTACCGTCAGAAAGGAAAAAAGGAGCGGCACAAGCCATGAATCCCTGGGAGAGTATTTCTCGTTTACTGATGATTGGAGGCGTTATCCTGCTGACCCTGGGGGGGATAACCTACCTTCTGTCCAGGAGCGGTATCTC
>LFRU01000028.1 GCA_001512495.1 Syntrophothermus sp. DTU052
GTCCCAATGTTGTCTCCCGCCTGGGCATAGTCCAATAGCTTCCTGAACATCTCTACCCCGGTGCATACCGTCTTCCGGATCTCGTCTCTCATACCTATGATCTCTACTTCGTCTCCTACCTTGACCTGGCCTCTCTCTACCCTGCCGGTCGTTACCGTGCCTCTCCCGGTTATGGTGAATACGTCCTCAACCGGCATCAGGAACGGCTTATCTACCGCCCTCTCCGGCAGCGGTACATACTCGTCTACTGCATCCATCAGTTCCCATATTGCGCTGCAGTTGGGACATTCCCTATCCCCACAGCCGCACTGCAGGGCCTTGAGAGCTGAACCCCTGATTACCGGTATGTCGTCCCCCGGAAACTCGTATTCATTTAAGAGGTCCCTTACCTCCATCTCTACCAGTTCCAGAAGCTCTTCATCATCCACCATGTCGGTCTTGTTCATAAATACAACAATATACGGCACCCCTACCTGCCGCGCCAGTACTATGTGTTCCCGGGTCTGCGGCATGGGGCCGTCGGCTGCCGATACCACCAGGATGGCTCCGTCCATCTGCGCCGCTCCGGTTATCATGTTCTTGATGTAGTCGGCGTGCCCCGGACAGTCCACGTGCGCATAGTGCCGTTTTTCGGTCTCATATTCCACGTGAGAGGTGTTGATGGTTATACCTCTTTCTCTTTCTTCCGGAGCCTTGTCGATCTCATCATATGAGGTGGCCTTCGCATTCCCCTGCTTCGATAGCGCCAGGGTTATGGCCGCCGTCAAAGTGGTCTTCCCGTGGTCTACGTGACCAATGGTCCCTATGTTTACGTGCGGTTTGGTCCTTTCGTATTTCTGCTTTGCCATTACCTGCTCACCTTTCCTTT
>LFRU01000021.1:0-7156 GCA_001512495.1 Syntrophothermus sp. DTU052
ACCAATTGTTGAATCTTTAACACGAGACCTCATCCTCCTTTGCGCGGGAGTGGACGTTCTTCGGAACATCCTTTTTGAGGTCTCATTTCTCTTCTTGACCCCTTTTTACCTACTTAAACTTTACAGTACCTGAAAGCACTCGAAAAGCAATCGCTGATTAGAGGAAATTTGGTGAGGGACATGGAAATACTGGACTAGATGTGGTTGCTTTAACAGGGAAACTTGTGGAAAGAAAACAACAAAGGGAGAGGCGAAAAAAGCCGATTTTCCATGCCGCTCAGCCGCAGCCGAAATCTAGGCGTTTGTTAAGGATTTTGTATGAAATGAAGGCAGGAACAGTGTCTGGAATCAACCGTCCGCCGCAAACCGGCTTCAGAGCCCCGGTAGGACAAGGGGTTTCAGGCACAGGGTTTGAAATGACCTCGCCCCGTAAGGGGACGGAAACAATCGTTTGTTCGGGGATTCCGTGGTCCTGGAGTGTTTGAAATGACCTCGCCCCGTAAGGGGACGGAAACAATGCGCGAATTCGGCATGGCAAGCGACTTCAAAAAGTTTGAAATGACCTCGCCCCGTAAGGGGACGGAAACTAATGCTTTTTACATTACATGTTTACGCGATAAACGGGCATTGTTTGAAATGACCTCGCCCCGTAAGGGGACGGAAACTCTGGAGAGAATCGGCTGGTGGGTAGTCCTGGAGTACTGCGTTTGAAATGACCTCGCCCCGTAAGGGGACGGAAACTCACTCTTTCTCTTGCTAACATTCTATTTAAATATTTCACGTTTGAAATGACCTCGCCCCGTAAGGGGACGGAAACTAGTAGGCATAACTTTCTTCGTAATGCCGGTATGCTATTGTTTGAAATGACCTCGCCCCGTAAGGGGACGGAAACAAGCCTCATGCTTATTCCTCCTCCTTACGCGCTGGCCCGAGTTTGAAATGACCTCGCCCCGTAAGGGGACGGAAACTCTAACGAATGAGAGATATGTCTAGCCAGAAGAAGTTTGAAATGACCTCGCCCCGTAAGGGGACGGAAACTTCGCTGGGCTGCCCCCGTGCTGTTATTGATTGCAGTTTGAAATGACCTCGCCCCGTAAGGGGACGGAAACTTTACTTTGTTCTGATAGCCTCTTGCTCGCTCAATATCCGTTTGAAATGACCTCGCCCCGTAAGGGGACGGAAACACGACATAAAAGAGCTGGCAGGTGTCTATACGGACCTATAGTTTGAAATGACCTCGCCCCGTAAGGGGACGGAAACGCTTGGCAGGGAGTGATGCCATGCTAATCCAACCAGGGCGGATTGTTTGAAATGACCTCGCCCCGTAAGGGGACGGAAACAAGCCTCATGCTTATTCCTCCTCCTTACGCTGGCCCGAGTTTGAAATGACCTCGCCCCGTAAGGGGACGGAAACTCTAACGAATGAGAGATATGTCTAGCCAGAAGAAGTTTGAAATGACCTCGCCCCGTAAGGGGACGGAAAAGTAAAAAAGACGCGCCTTTAAATCAGGTGCGTCTTTTTCCGGTACTATGAACTCAGGTTCCTATTTTGAACCTCTAACACGCGATGGGGGCGGGAGAACGTGCCGTTCTTTGAACTCGTTTTCCTTTTTTTGTCCTCGTCGTCTTTCGATCTCCATGTAGCGCGTTCTATCATTCCAATTTTCCAGAGCCGTGTTATCGAAATCCAGCACTGCGGTCAGCTCCTGCAAAGGCGGCTGCTTCCAAAGATCATCCGCCGTAGCCTTATCGGCTTCCGCAACGCCCAATTCCTTGAGAATAAATTGGGCAAAGGCATCCTTATACTCTTGAATGTCTCGTTTTTCTTCCGCTAAATGCCATGATTCTTCCCCAAAAAGTTTTTGGTAACGTCCCGGTATGCCATTGGCCGTTTTTTCACGTATGGATACGGTCAGGGAGGGAGTTATCTTTATTGAACCCAGACCCAATGGTTTTCCCATTCCTATCTTGTGGCGCAAGCTGCCGGGAAGATCAAGAACGAAAAGCAATGCTCCTAACTCGATTCGGGTCAGGTTTTCAAAGCGTATTCTGCCGCTGAAGCAGGTTCCTGTCTTAATCGGCTTGACCTTTCTATGTAAATGCGGTTTGTCAAGGTTGGTATCCGCATTCCAGCTATTGTTCTTACCGGATTCTGAGGGAGTCTTGCGGTGCCAGTAGAGTTTGTAGCCACGTAATAAACCTTTGTTGTTGTTGTCGTCAGGGTGATCTTCCCAGCTTTTCAAATCCCGCTTGTTATCGGGTTGTTCCAGATAGTGTTGAAAGGTGGTTGGCTTGGGTGATGACAGTATCTGGAGGTATGTCTCGTCCATTTGACAATCGGTTGGATTACCGATTAGCCAGGCATCCTCGAAGAAAACCCTGCCGGCAAGTTTGCCGGCTTTGCCAAAGATAACGTTAGCCATATCATACTTTTCTGACCTGTTCTCCGGCTTGTGGGCTGCGGGCAGATGGTCATGCACCCGGTGCCGGTAGCACATTCTGAAATTCCTCGTATGTCCGAAGGCTACTACCTTGCCCTCAACCGCCTTGAAAAAGCACGGGACCGAACCCGGTTTACCAGCTTTTTGAAGGTCCTCAATCCTTTTAAGAAGATCGGCTTCTTCGGCTCTCTGTTCGTCATTCCTATAATCATCCAAAACGCCGGGAGCAAACTGCAGAGCAGTATCCGCTTTGTTTTCCGGGACAATCCAATACGACCCCGATAAGGCCCCTGGAGCCACAACCCGTCCCGGGATATTTAGATCATTAGTTTCGGTTTCAAACTCGGTTACAACTTCGTTTTCATTACCTGGATCTCTAAAATAAATTGTTAAATCGGAAGAAAAATCATTAATCTGCAATCCTTTCTCGACTAGTATATGTTTCTTTATCCTGAAGGCTTTATCGGGAGAGGTCGGATAGATAACATATTCATTGCCTTCTTTCTCCAGCCACCCGGGTTTAACATCCCTCATAGCCTGCCTGTAGGTATTGCTGATCCTGTATCGCGGTTCTGCGACCATTCGATAAAAGAAACGCTGGTTATCGACAAATTCCATCTGGCTGAAACTGACCATCTCCAATAGCGAACGAGTCATGCCGCGAAGACTGCTGCCGGGGATTTTCGGGACTCCACCCGGTGAAAAGAAATCGGGATTCTGAAACTTGTTTGTTGCTTTATCTTGATCAGATTCAATAGCCTTCCTTTCTTCCTGTTCATTATTGGTATCTCCGATATAGACAGGCGTCAATGTTTCGATATGAATGTCAATGAAACCGGTAAATCGGTCTCCCCAATATCTGTCCATGCTGACGGGGGGCGCACAGTCAATAACGGTGTTGGTAAGGGGAACAAAGTTATACGGTGCCACAGCGTACTGTGCCTGTAGGGAAGCAGAATCACGGTAGTTGGCCTCCCGTTTAACCTTACCCCGGTTGGTACCGGAAGACCTCGATTGTTTTTGATGGCGATGAGTGCCGGCTTTCTTAGAATGTGTATACCTGGCCAAAAGATTGCGCCCGTCAACAACCAGATCGATGACCTTATTGTCGATTACCGTGAATAGACATTCCTTGTTTTTTAACGCGATAGCATCACCTACATCCAGAGGAATATCTACATCGTATTTTCCATTTGAAGATTTGATCTCTGCTTTCATGATTTTATCTTGTATTTTAATCTTCTTGATTATGCCCTTTTCCATGAATAATCCTCCTCCCTGATTAGCTTCATGAAACGGCAGTCAACATATCCGTATTGACCTAAAGGGTTGTCTTTAATGTAATTCCGGGTCTTGAGCAGTACCCGGCTTCCTATCTGATAACCCTCAGCCGGGATGATTAATTCAATACCTCTTGAATCCTTGAGGATTACCCACTCATTATCTCCATTAAAGCTTGCAACCGATCCCCAGAGCAGGTGTGCGGCATCAATAACCTCAGCCTCCTCCCCTTGCATGGAGACTTCGTCACGATGCCGGTACCCCAATTCCCGGTTGCTGAGCCTCCAGATGTAGAGTTCTTCTTCACAGTTAAAGATCCTTAGCCCTATTAGATAAACCGGCTCAAAACTTAATCCTGGAGGGAGAATAAAGGTGTTATTTGTGTATTTGCCAATACAGACTGCGTGATCCATCATGAAAAAGGCAGAATAGGATGTGCCTTGTAATTGTTTACTAATGGTATCGAAAACTGTCTGCTCGCTACAGGTACCGTGTGTTACGTTGGTTTTTATCGGGGAGACCTTTAGGACATTTTTTCCATTGTCTTTCATGCACTTACCCCCTTTGAGCGGAGTTCTATTTCATCCAGTAGATGTTGCAGCATGTTCTCCAAAACAGCGGCATCTTTAGCGGAAACCAATGGTCTACTTCTCTCATTCAGAATAATTTCACGGCCCTCGAAACTGATGACGGCTTTTATCCCCTGTAGGGTACCGCGACCGATGCTTCTTTCTCCTCCAATAGCAAGATCGCCGTTCCAAAGGTCCTTTAATACCAGCAATAACAGTCCAGCCTCCCAGGGTTGGTACTCCTCAATGGTTAACTTTATTTGAACCATCTCCTGATCTTCAGTACCCGATTTCCAGAGGGGCAGGGAATCAAAGAGCCCGCCTTTCATAGCCCCTCCGGTGAAGCGGTCAATGCGGATTCGCTGTTGGATTTCTCGTACAAGATAGGCACTGTTGATAACGGTTTCTTCAACAATGATCTTCCCCCGAATGGCATCCTGCTCTTTATCATCAGGGGGTGTGGGGACCCAGCCAAATAAGGGATGGATAAAATCCTTTTCTGAACCGTTTAAGGTCTTGACAATTCGTTCGGCCCGCGCCCGAATGGCACCTCTTACCGATGTGCCGGGCATCAGTGCCTGATTGCCGCGGCTGATATGAACAGCGTCAGGGGAGGAGATCTCTTCCGCATACGAACGGATAATAAGGGAATTCTTTATTGAAAAATAGGCTTCGATGGAGAATGTCTTCGAGTTTTGGGAAGGGTTTTCGACGCTGTTGAGCTCAACCGGAAGCCATTCAGTAATATCGTTTTTTAACCAGGCCAGCACATGATAAGGTTTGTTAAAGTCAAACTCATAAAACTGCGGATCTTCCAGCCGACAACGCCCGAACCCTTTTCCAGTCATAGCCCCGAGACGGATTTCACCGTTGGTTAGAACTGTTTTTAACCAGGCCATAATGTATCTGTAACTTTCGCGTTCCGAAAAAGCGCGTATGGTGCACTCCATTCGGAAATCAAAGCTGACTTCCGGTTCAACACATTCATAATTAAACTTCTTTTTTTCCTCGGCGATTCCCGTTTCAGAGTCGATCTTCACCCCGTCTCGGAGGCTGACTTTGGCCTGCTGTCCAGCACTGAGGTTAGCATCGTTTATCTGGATTGCGCTCTGATACCCTTTGCTTTCATCGCTTCCCTGGGAAGCAGACTTTATGGGAGAGGTCCCCCAGAAGTAGTGGATATGTTGCTGAAACTTTTCCGATTTGTGCGACCAATCGCTCCTGAAAAAGTGATGCCGAAAACAACCGGCCATGGAGGTGCCGGGTATGTACGGCATGCCCAGTTCATCCTTAAGTACCACGATGTCGCTCTCGCCTTGTTCCTCAGAGCCCCCACCAATAATAAGTGGGGTCTGCAAAACCAGTTTGCCGACCAAAACCATTTTGCCTGTCACCGAAGCTTTACCGATCATGGGCCTCACCTCCTTCAGCGGACGTCGGTTGTATTAATTTGTTCTCTTTATCCAATTTCCGCAGGGTATGGAAGAATACTCTCCAATAGAGAGTGAATGATTCAAACTGCAAGGGCGAGATTTTAATACTGGTTTTTTCAGCCAAGTCGCGAGCATCAGTCATGGCATAACTCATGAGAGCTTCCAGTAAATAGGGGCAATTCGGTTTCAAGAGCAGGTCCTTTAAGTTTTCCCTTCCAAGAGAACACCCCTGTAATTGGTCTAATGCTTCCTTCTTTAGGTTGCGGATTTTCGCCTGAAAGTCTTCGATGGAGGTTGAATCTTGCAGCATAAGCTCCAATCGGCCTAACAGACTTGAAGAAGGTGCCTTACGGGGAACACCCGGTTCTTGCCTGGTATATGGTTTTTCGGCCATGGATCTGGCGTGGAAGCTTATGACCTCAGCTAAACGCCGGTTGATTATGCCGGTGAAAATCTCTTTAGCCAGCGCGGGTACGGTTGTTTGGACACGAAACAGTCCACGGTCGGTTGCCGGTTGGTCGGCCGTATAGTCTTCCAATTCAAAATAACAACGTACTTGACCATAGCCTTCATTTAGTTGTTCACCCAGACCTGCGGTTTGTAATTGGTTTATCACCTCAAGTATCTCCTGATCTATGCCGCCGGTTACTTTTACCCGGAAGGCAGATCCCGGGGACAAGGCCAACACCCCCGGCATTTTATTCTTCCAATGGGAAACAAACTTTTCTCTGGATTCTATACGAGCAAAACAGGTGGTGATGGAATCATCATCAAGTCTTTCTGGATGTAAAACATGTAGCCGATCGGAAACCTGCCGAAGGTAACGGTTCAGTGCGTCAAGCGAAATCTCAGGATAACCATACTGGTTGCGAAGGATGGCCGGCGAGGTGAAAACCATGATAAACTCACCGTCGGCATTATCGGTTTCAGCAGCGTGCAAACCCTTCAACAAGTATGGGGACATAGACATGGAGCTTACTTCCCGAGGGGGAAGTAAGTTTAATTCGATTTCTCCGTACTGGGTGTTTGAAGAACGACCGAGGCGTCCTGTCATCGAAACGCCGTCTGTGGCATCCTGGCCTTCAGAAAAAACAGCCATAAAGTGACGGATATCTTCTTCACTGCCGCTTATTGTTCCCGCAAAGTATTGTCCGGGTGAAATCGATTCATAGTTGAAGATGTCACCCTCAATGGCTGAACTCCCTCGCCAACGGGTATCCCTACCGGTATTTCGCCGGAGGTGAAAGCTTATGTTTTTGTGGGGAGATACATTGAATAAGCTGGTCCCTTGAATATAACAATAACTGCCCAATGGTTTAGTGTCATCGGCGTCATGGTTAAACAGATTAACGATGTCACTACTATGCTTGTAAATCTGAATATATAAAGGGGTGGGGACGGTTTCCAACAGATTACCTTCCTCATCCAAAGG
>LFRU01000021.1:7270-9346 GCA_001512495.1 Syntrophothermus sp. DTU052
CGGGTTGTGAATATTAGCGGAGAACGAGTGAATACCCGATAAGGAATTGATAATCCGGCTTTTCCCGGTGTTCCCTTCGCGTATACGCTGGGTTTTCTTTTTATATCGTCCTTCAGCGGTGACTTTTCGTGTTTTTCTGGATCTGGAGAGGCAATGTGTTTTTCAAGATCGCTTAAGACTTGAGCAGTAAGATCGTTTTGATGTTCATCGACAAGAGTTACGGTAATGGACCCAAGGCCCCGATTTCGTTTGCTTCCTGCCAGCCTCAAATTGGAACAGGATAATGCGAGCAGCCTTATCGATGATTCATCCCTAATACCTATTTCCCCCACGAAGCGCCTGGGTATGGTTGAACCATTCTCTTTCAGGGAGGATTTTGGCTTCATAACCCTGATGGTCCGAAGGCTATTGGGTTTGGCGATCCCCTTTTCATTAACGGCTGTTTGCTGACGGATCCCTGTCAGGGAGTGCAGCACCGTATTCTGGTTGACCAGATGCGGGTAGGCATTGCGAGCTGTCTGCAGAACCGCCTGAGACTCACGGTAACCTTCCAACTCAAGATTGCTTACGGTTATTGCAGAGCTATTGAGCCCGGTTCCAAATACCGAATTCACATCGGATGAGATGAAGCCGGCCAGGTTTGCCTGTGTTAGCATCTCCATTACCTCATCCGCACTCTCCCGCAAAAGACCCTTCAGCCGGCGGCCCGGGAAGTAAGGAATGCCGTTATCATCATAGATGATATCTGTATCAATGAAAGCCCCGTGACCAGTTCCGGAACCCAATAAAAGTGCCGATTTTAGCTCAATGATTATTTGTAGTTTCATCAGTGCGTTTCACCTCCGTTCATCAGTAGAAATGGTGGATAGTAGTCCAGGGCTTCAATGAGATCGTGATAGGGGGTTGCAGAGTCTGCCGAACCTCGTTCCGCCAGGCCCATGGTAGTGCCGAAGTCGGGCAAAGTGATTCCACGAGCCCTCAATTCACCCAATTTCAGTTCCAGCATTTCTTGCCCCTCGTAAAAGGTGGTTCGCAGTTCTTTAATTTTGGAGCGAGGCCATACTTTCTCATCATTCAGACGGGCTAGAGCAGACTTGAATTTTTGGAAAGACCGATCATTATGGGAATGGTTACCTATCACCAGATAAGGCCCCCAAAATAGCTCTATACCGGCGAGGTGGACTTGTTGTTTGCGAATGGAATCGAGTGGGCCTGAAATGCCGCCATAAACCAACTGAAAATCCAACCAGGAGGAGTCGCCATGCAACCTGGCTTGTTGCTTTGCTGAACTGCAAAGCTGTTCAGCCAGTTCATAGCCTCGGTAAAAGGGGTATTTGGTCTTAATGATGGCTACACCGGCACAGGCGTTGATGCCGTCTCCGAAAGACCTGGTCCGTTTATAAAAAAACTCTAAAAACTTCTCCGCCAGATGGATACCAAGACGCCCTTCAGCAATAAACGTAACATCATCGCCGCCAATAATTATAGGTCTTAATGGGAGGCATGTCTTGCCATCAATTCGCGTTAGTTCAAAAGCACTTTCATCGCTGTCCATATAAGGAACAACATTACGGGCCACATGGCCGATCAGGTCGCCAAATGCATCGTATGTCGCCTGTTCCACATCTACGGCAAGTTTACGATATTCTACGAGGGTCTTACATTTGGTAAACCGCTTGCCCATATAGTTGCCGTCGGCATTTACGATAGCGATATGGCTGTCGGTTTCCGGTTTTTGTCCTAGATGTCCAAGCTCGGTTGGCAGGATGAACTTGTCCCCGGCGTTCTGCTCACAGAGTTCCCTGTATTCCTTTATTTCCTCTATTGACGCATAGAAGCGCGCTATCGCTACGGAAGAAACCTCGTTTTTTTCATCGTCTGTTAAGCCGTCAATGGTCAATCCGGTGCGGGGGCATTCGGCGGTGATACCGTGAGTAGGCAGAGTTGTATTAGGGAAATAGCAGTTTTTGTTGATGGCTAGCTGCTGAAAGAGGCATTCTAATTCACGGGTGAACTGGTCCTCGTCGAGGTTAAAATCAGGCTTAATGGCAACCGCAGTCCTCAAACCAGGGGCTT
>LFRU01000048.1 GCA_001512495.1 Syntrophothermus sp. DTU052
CACCTCAAAACACCCCAATCCCTGAGAGTTCTTACTTCCCAGGCCGGTGTCATAGGCTACCTTAATCAGCTCAGGGTTGCCCACCAGCCAGTAAATACCTGCCCAGGCTTTGATGGGGTTGCCTTTGAATTTTATTATTCGGTAGAAATCCTGCTCGCGGTTGCCATTGGGGTAAATCATGAAATGTTCGGGCTCTGGCTGCCGTCCATGGATCAATAGGTATTTACGCTTGAGGTTCTCCCGTACCAGTTCGGAAAACCGGGGTTCCCACGGTGAGTAGTAACGATAGAAATTGCGTCCATCCCTGTTTTCAGTGGAATATGCAACCATGGGTGAAATCATTTTTACCTGGAGCCGGTCGGTGAATTGCGGATCTTTGACCACCGTGATACTGCTTACTTCGACCACGTTTTTTCCTAGAGATAAAAATTCGGCACTGATCAAGGTTTGAGCCAAGTCGGTAATAAATTGTTCTATCGCCGAGCTGATCACCAGGCGAAATGGAGGGTAGAACTGAATAAGCTTCCGTTCACGTTCAACCTTAAATTGGCCTTCCAAGCGCGAAAATGTAAATAGCTTAAAACGGCGATTGTTTAATATATATCCTTCCTCATGCAGGAAACTTCTGTAATCATGATCTGATATGTTGTTATAAACAAAGCCCTGCAATAGATGGTTGTACTGAATCGGCATTGTAACGGGATTTTTTGAATCAAAGGTAACAGATATTCGGATTCTTTATCACCCGCCATTATTTGGTATGATAAATTGTCTCCTTAGACATATATTACCATATTCCCGTTAATTGAACAAAATAATTACGATCCCGGATCAATTTCCCGTTTACGTTAAGAACCTTGACCCTAACAGAATAACCAAGCCCAACAACAATGAGGTATTGTTCCGCTGATAACCTTTCCGTATTTCCTTGTCACCTGTTCAACTTCCGGCATATTCTCCACGACAAATGTTGTTGATCCATCTTTATAATCCTGAGCAAAGGTTCTAATTATAGGCAGGAACAATGTCGTTACAGCTTGAATTTAGTCATATTGGGGTATTTTAATGCTCGCTGTTTTATGTTGGCCCGATACTTTACAGTCCGCACGACCAAAGCAGGGGGGAGAGTAATCATAATGAAGATAACGCCGACTGAAAATAGAGGGATCGATGAAGATCTGTTTCACACCTTATGTACCCTATTTGAAGATATCCCGATACATAAGACTTTGGGCATGAGCCTTACTTATTTGGGACCCGGGGTCGCAGCTATGAAAATGAATGTGGAGCCGGAGTACACAACCATTAAGGGTAGACTGCACGGGGGAATCATTGCCTCCCTATTGGATGATGTTATGGGGTGGTCTTTCAATACCCTGGGTAGGTTCGGCAATGTGACCGTTGACATGAACCTGAACTTTTTCTCTCCCGTTTTCCAGGGAAGCGAAATAATCGCTGAAGGCACGATTGTGCATGCCGGCAGGTCGATAGCAGTTACCGAGGGCAGCCTGTGGGACAATACCGGCAAGCTGATAGCAAAGAGCCGGGGAACATTTTATGTCACCAAAAATGCAGATATAATCGGAGCCAATTAAACCATTTGTTACGCCGGATCTCCCAGATTTAAGTTGAGAAAAGCGTTCCCCGG
>LFRU01000095.1 GCA_001512495.1 Syntrophothermus sp. DTU052
ACTGCATGAGGTTGGGAAATAAACTATGCGGGAGTTTACCCACTTAATCTTGACAGGGACCGCCTTCCGGCGACCGTTGATAGGGCCGACAGGTTAAGATATAATTTAGGAAAAATCCAGGCGAGGTTTAAGAATGCTAAACCATAAGATTCTAGCTGCTACCCGACGCCTGAACGATTATTTCCTCTATCGTGATTCCCTCTATCCTTCTCTGGAAATCAGGCGCCAAAGCCTGCGCCAGTGTGCCCAATTCGGCTTCCTGCGGCGGCTTGATCGGCAGGAAATCATAGAGGCGTCCCGAGGACGGTCGCTGGTGGCTGTTGACGGTTCACGGGCTGATTACGGTGGTCTCTATCCCTATAACGTCTGTGCAATTCAGGTGCTGGCCCGGGCAAGTACAGATAACGATCCTGATCGTCTGGCTGAGGCTGCGGTTTATTGTCCGCTGGATCCAAACCTGTACGCGGAAATCAGCGAATCGGCCGCTCGGAATCGGGTCGAAGAGGGCGAGGCCTACCGCAGGCTGATGGGCGAGAAGATGGCTCATATGGAGATCAAACTGGCCTTCAAAGCCTTACAGATAATCAAACCCTATATGCTCATGCTTGATGGGGGTTTTTTGCTGTTTGACCGGTTCCCCGAATGGAACGAACTGGTTGCCCAAGCCATTAACCTCGATTGTATTCTGGTTGGGGTAATTGAAGAGGTAGCCACCTCAGAACTCTGTTCCCTGACCGGACTTGAGGTCCCGGAGATACGGATTTACGATCGCGAATTCCTCTTTGGGCTCCTTAAACCGGGGGAAATGGCGGTGGTCGGCGGGGAAAAGGCAATCAAACGGGATTATTACACGGTGTTTGCCCGCATGGGCAGCACCCCCCAGGCAGTGGCCTGTGATTTCCTGCCCGGCCAGGAAGAGCACCTGCTCCCGGCCATGAATCTCATCTATTCCTTAACTCCTCCCCAGGGGAGGGGGATACCGGCCTGGCTGGATCTGGTGGACCGGGAAGTTCGGCTGAACAAAAAGTCTATGGAATCATTAGTCATGAATGGGCTTGACCCTGCGGTGAGGGAGAGGTTTTTTAAGAGCAACCGCGAGCGACGCGGGCTGTGATCGGGGAGTGTTGTTGAGTGCAGGTTGTGGGGAAAACCAATGAACGAGATGTCTGGGTCGCCAGTAAAGACAGGCCTTTTCGTCTCAATGAGCTCTTGGTGGTGGAAGGGCATAATCCGGATACCGCCGTGGGAGAGGTGGTTGAAACTTACTCGCTCAATCCGCTGGTGCCTCTGGTTGACGAGGGTTCTCCCTACCTTATGGGTCATGAGATAGTGTCAACCCTTCGGGACTTCGGATATGAACTGGAACGCGATACGGTTTACCTGGGCAAAATCAGGGTCATAAGTGAACTGTTCTACCCGGTAAAAACCGGATCCCAGGCCCGCGTTCCTGATTTTGCAGAGGTTGCAGACCTCCTGGTGCAGGCCAAACCGGAACAATCGATGGCCCTGGGAGTTATTCTGGGGACGGATACCCTGGATCCTACGCTGCCTGAAGAACTGAGAAGCCTTGCGCCTCTGTTCCAGGACGGAGAAGTGGCGGAACAACAGGGGGTACCCTTTTTGCTGGATTATCGCCGTATGCAGGACTACCCCCACATCGGAATCTTTGGGGGCTCCGGTTCCGGAAAGTCTTTCGGGATCCGGGTGCTGCTCGAAGAGTTCATGAAGAAAAGGCTGCCGGTCATCGTGTTTGATCCCCATTACGAGATGAGTTTTTCCGAACCGCTCCTGCCTGACCTGCCACCGGGTTTTGGGGAGTCATTTAGTGCCTCGTATCGGATCTTAACGGTGGGGCAGGATGTCGGGGTCAGGTTTGATATGCTCAACGAGGGGGACCTGTGCAACCTGCTGGGAGCAGTAAGCCCTCTCAGTGAGGCCATGGAATCGACGGCTCGGGCAGTCCTCATGAAAAACGACAGCCTGGCTACCTTTACCGAACGGCTGAACAATCTAATCGAGATGATGGAAAACAACGAAGCCGACTACCGGCAGGAGTTTTTCAGCCGGGGCAGCGGACCGGACCGGGAGCGTGAATGGAAAAGGCTCAAGGTCCTGCAGAACCAGGTGGGCCAACCGGCCAGTCTGCGGGCGATCCGCTGGAGGCTCTACAGCCTGAAGCGGGAAGGGATTTTTCACCAGGCCGGGATTGCCCGGATTGAAGAAGGCCTGCGCAACCAGCAGGTGGCGGTAGTCCGGGGATCCATCCGGATGCTGCGGGTTTATGCTTCCTATGTGCTGCGCCACCTTTACGGCAAGCGGCGTGAATACCGGGATGCCATGCAGAAGGGTCAGTCGGCGGACGGTTTTCCTCCTTTTCTGGTGGTAACTGACGAAGCCCACAACTTCGCCCCCAAGGGAGATCACTCCTCCCCGTCCTTGAGGGAATTCCGGGAAATTGCACAGGAAGGCAGAAAATATGGGGTATTTCTGGTCCTGGCCAGCCAGAGGCCGGCCCTGCTTGACGATACGATAAATGCCCAGTTGAATACCAAGATCATCTTTCGCACGGTAAGGTCCATGGACCTTTCGGTAATCAGCGAAGAAACTGACCTGGGGAGAGAGGAGATCCGGCGCCTACCGTACCTTCCCTCCGGTTACAGCTTTATATCTTCACCCATTGTCGGGCGCACCGTGGCAGTGAGGATTAGAGCCGCCAAAACCCGCAGCCCCCATCAGGACAACCCCTTCGATGAGCTGGCAGCGATGGCGGACACCAGACTCGGTGAGTTCCAATCAGTTCTGGAGAGGTATTTGCCCCTTAACGAGACCTATCTCAACGATGTCCTGCAGGAACTGGAAAACCGGGGAATCCGAATGACCCGCAGTGAAGTGGACAGCATGCTGGGGCAGATGGTGGAAAGGGGCGAACTGATAAAGGATGATACCTCCTTCGTAACCGTTTATCGCCCGGCTAAATAATTCGTAACTACATTCTGACCCTCGCAATACCGGTCAGTAATTAGAAGGTTGAGAGTAATGAAAATCTTGTTCTTTACGGATACCCATTTTCGGGGGAGTTCCCCGGCTAACCGCAAGGATAACCTCTGGTCCACCTTGAAGGAGAAGCTGATTGAGGTGGTTAGCCTGGCCAATGACTACCAGGTCGATTTTGTGCTGCATGGTGGAGATTTTTTTGATACCCCTAACCCGGCGCTTTCCGTGGTCGGAGACTTTGTCGAGATACTGCGGCAGCTCAAGAAACCGCTATATGGAGTTGCCGGCAACCATGACATCTTTGGCGGCAACCTGCAGACGCTGCCGCGCACCGTCCTGGGGTTTACGGCTCGGATGGGTTTCATCCGCCTTTTGGGTGAGGAGAGTGTGCGTGTGGAGGCTCGGGGAATCAGGGCCAGTCTTACCGGAAGGCCGTATCACCTGGATATCGACCGCAGATCCCGCCACCTCGACTACTGTATAGAAAAAGATGCAGAGTCAGATATTACCATACATCTCGTTCACGGGATGCTGCTGGATAAAAAGCAGTTCCCGGGTGATTACACCCTGATCGATGATCTGGATAACACGGGGGCGGACCTGGTCCTGGCCGGGCACTATCACCTGGGTTTCGGGGCTCTGCAACGGGGTAACCGCTATTTTATCAACCCGGGAGCCCTGGTTCGCCTCAGCAACCATCACCGGGAGATAGAACGGAAGGTGAAAGTGGCTTTGATTGATCTGACAGGGGGGGCGGTCAACTGCCGACTAATCACCTTACAGTCAGCGCCGGTGGGGGAGGAGGTCCTGGACCGAACCCGAGCCGAGGAGCTTGAATCCCGCGTACTGGCTATGGAGAGATTTACCCGGGAGGTTAAAGAGGCTACCGAGTTGCGACGCTGGAATGTAAGCCAGATCATAAGCGACCTCGCCCGGGCTGAAAACCTGGACGAGGAGATACGTAAGGAGGCTCTGCGGCGAATTGCCGAAGCCGAGGAATCACTTATGAGGCAGGAGAATTGAGATGAGGACCTACATAAAGAAACTAAGCCTCAGGAATTTTCAGTCCCACCGCGAGACGGATTTGGAGTTCAGCCCCGGACTCAACATCATCGTTGGTCCCTCCGATCAAGGGAAGTCTGCCATCATTCGGGCTCTGCGCTGGCTGTTTTATAATGAACCTCGGGGTACAGGGTTTATCAGGGTCGGTGAGACCCGTTGTCAGGTACGGGTCGAATTGAGCAACGGGGTGGCGGTGGAAAGGATTCGCGACGAGAGCGGCCGGATAAACCGCTATATCCTGGAGGTGCCGGGTGAGGAGGCTATGGTATTTGAACGGTTTAACCGGGAGGTGCCGTTGGAGGTCAAGAAGGCCCTGGGCATACAAAAGCTGGTCGTCGACCGTGATAAAGCGTTGGAGATCAACCTGGCCGGTCAGCTGGAGGCTCCGTTCCTGCTCGAAGAAACCGGCAGCACCCGCTCCAAGGTTCTGGGGCGCATGGCCAACCTGCATATCATTGATGCCGCCCAGCGGGAAACCAACCGCGATATCGGCCAGGCTCTGCAGGAGATCAGCCGCCTGGACGAAGACATAGCCTCTCTTGATGTGCAGTTGCAGGAATATGCCGATCTGGAAGAGGAGGAGCTGAGACTGCAGAAGCTGGAACATCTCCTGCAGAGATTGACCGAACTGGACCGGGAACTGCAAAAACTGGAGGAAGCTAGGGAGCTGCTGGAGCAAAACCGACTGCAGACGGAGGAGATCAAGAAGGTGCTGGCCGGGTTGTCGCGAGTTGATGACGCCTATGAGTGTCATGCGGCTATTGATCGGCTGCTGCGGGAAATGCAGGAAATACAGAGATTACAGGAACAAAGGAGCCGGACTATGGAAGAACTCACGGCCTGCAGCCGGAAAATCGAAACCACTCAGGGGCTGGAGCAGGTCGAGGGGTGGCTGGAAAGGATGAAAGTCCTGCGACAGGAAGGGTTTGAGCTCCAGACTACCCGCCGGGAACTGATGGCCCTCTACCAGGAACGCCGCCAGAAAACCGGGGAGCTTGGCGCCTGCCAGGCTGTGATTAAATCGCTACAGGGCGTTGATCAAGCTGAACAGGTAATCCAACAGCTATCGATCCTCTCAGCCCGATTAGATTCATACGGTGAGCTTCTCCGCAGCCGGCAGGAGGTGAAGCAGGGGCTGAAGGAAATTGCCGGGGAAATTAAGGAAATTGATTCCCGCGCCCGGGGCCTGGCCGATGAGTACGGCGAGCTGCTGCAGAGGGTGGGCAGGTGTCCCACTTGCTTTGCCGAGATAAACCAGGATACAATTGCCCGTATCCGCCAGGAAGTATTATAGGATATTTTCGCTTCAGCTTTCTGTCAGGTGAGTAACCCGGCCGCTGCAGAGATGCGCAAATGAAAAGGGCGGTCTTAAGAGATAAACCCGAGACAATCCGTAATTATTCCCAATGGAGGTGTGACCGTGGAGAAGGAATCATACGACAGCCGCATCAAGAAGCTGGAAACGGCCCTGAAGGAGGCCAGCAAAGACCGGAACAAAGCCCTGGCTCGTTATGATGTGCTGCAAAAGGACCTGGAACAGATTCATAAACGGATTGAGGATTTAGGATGTCAGCCGGAGGAGCTTGATGCCCGGATCAGGGAAATCAGGAATGAGATGGACATGATTATCAAGGAGATTGAGAAACTAATACCCGGGCAGTACCTGAAGAGTGCGGGGTGGTAACATGGAATACAAGGCCCTAAAAAGGAATGTTGACCGTTTCCGGGATGATCTCAACCAACGCAAGGGACAGCGTGACAACCTACTTGAACAGAAACGTCGGAAGCAAGCGCGAATCGCCGACCTGAAGCAGGAGGTGGATAAACTGCGCCAGATTGCCAGGCTGTTTGTTATGGCCGGTGAGTACGCGCGCCAGGAATCCAAGGAAACCATGGAACGCCTGGTTACCAATGCGTTGAAGATGGTATTCCAGGGAGACCACGCTTTTCATATCGATTTTGAAGAGCGGGCTGACAGGTCCGAGGCCGAATTCACAGTTTCTTCAGCCTATGGGGGAAACCAGACAGTTCAGAATGATCCATACGATTCCCGTGGCGGCGGTGTCGTTGATGTCATTTCTCTGGCCCTGCGGGTGGCCATACTGGAAACCAGCCGGCTTCCGCTGGAAGGCCCCTTGATCCTGGATGAACCGGGTAAACATGTCTCTGAACAGCATGTGCGGCAGGTAGCCGAATTCCTGAATGCGGTGTGCAACTCATTTGACCGTCAGGTAATAATGGTCACCCACAACCAGCACTTGGCTGATGCCGGAGCAACCTCCTACCACATTGAGATAAAAAACGGTGAAAGCGTGGTTTACGGTAGGACCACTGGTTTTGATTATTGAGAGTGCGCCTTACAGCCCGCTGTTAATCCGAGTAAACCCACCGCCAACCCCCCAAAATCCTGATTGACAATTTCAGAACCAGATAATAGCATAAAATTAGAATGATTACAAAAATGAAAACTGTCGAGGAAGGGTCGTTATGATCGAGAGAATCCAAAACCTATTGCGGGCGAATGGCATTAAACCTTCTCACCATAGAATAAAAGTCTACCAGTACCTGATTGAAAAACGGAACCACCCCAGTGTGGACATGATATATCAGGAACTGGTAAGGAATATACCTACCCTGTCCAAGACCACGGTGTATAACACCTTGAATCTTTTCCTGGAAAAGGGGATCGCCGTCATGATCACCATTGATGAGAATGAGACCCGCTATGATGCGGATACCTCTTTACATGGGCATTTCCGCTGCAACGGCTGCGAGGAGATATATGATCTGCGCCTTGATACATCTGCCTTGGAGTGGGAGAGCCTGGATGAATTTGAAATCAGTGAAAGCCATCTCTATTTCAAGGGCCTGTGCCCCAGGTGCCATTAACCAAACATGGGGTCATAGCGCATACTCCGGAGCCTGCGGATGAATGGAGGGCATACGGTGTTCCCCCAAATCTGTGGGTCCGGTGATGGCACAGCCCAACCCATTAAATCTAAAACAGCACCTCTTTCCGAGGTGCTATTCTTTTTGGAAGCGGTTCTTTATGTTATAAGGCGCCGGTACAGTGTCTGCCAGTGCAGCCTTTTTGAGCAGTAACGGAAGGAATCAGCAGGTATATCCCACCGGGATGATTCCCCCAAATCCGGGAAACGCATGCACAGCAACGAGGCCACGCAGGAAACAGCGCGTGGTTGTAGAATTAACATGTCTTAGTCGTCTGCAGGTTGGCTGCGGGTAAGAGGAGGTTGGATTACCTGATTTGCGCTCCTTTAATTACGTGATAGAATGTAGAGTAGCCTGAAATTGCTGCAGGACATGGGAGATTTGATATATGGACAGCATAAAGATTACCGAGGCCGTGCGCATGATCCTGGAAGCCATGGGGGAAGATCCGATGCGCGAAGGATTGAGGGAAACCCCGGAACGAGTGGCCAGGATGTACGAGGAGATATGTAAGGGTATTGATGAGGACCCCGGTCAATACCTGGAAGTCATGTTTACCGAATCCCATGACGAGATGGTAATGCTGAAAGACATACCGATATACTCCCTTTGTGAGCATCATCTGCTGCCGTTCTACGGTCGTGCCCATGTGGCGTATATACCTCGTAAGGGTAAGATTACCGGTCTCAGCAAATTGGCCCGGGTGGTGGAGGGTTTTGCCCGGCGGCTGCAGGTGCAGGAACGCCTCACCTCCCAGATAGCGGATACGATTAATGAGCGTCTGCAGCCCTGGGGAGTTATTGTGATCATTGAGGCCGAGCATATGTGTATGACCATGCGGGGGGTCTTAAAACCCGGTACCCTTACCATTACCTCCGCCGTTAGAGGAATATTTGAGACCAATCCCGCATCGCGAGCAGAGGCTCTTTCTCTGATCAGGGGTTAGCCCTGCCGGTTCTCCCGGGTGTTGAACCAGGTGAGACCGGCAGCAGAACATGCCGGGGGTTTAGATTTCGGGATTAACAGAATAATTGCTAAAGGGAGTGTGATTATGGCCCCAAAGGACTCGGGGAAACTGGAATTACTTGCTCGGAAGACCTTTAATGGCAGCCCGGAATTGAATAAGGTAGTGGACTTTCTTAATAAGACCTTGAAGTTTAAAAAGTTGATGTTTGGACTGACCAGAGACCGGGAAACAGGTGAAATGACCATCAGTATTTATGAGATTTGATGTGGAGGATTAGCTGATGAATAGAATGAGGGCCTTTCTTAGAGAGTTCCTGGGTATTGTAATAGTTGCTTTTCTTCTGGCCATGATCCTCCGCACATTTGTAATCGAGGGAAGATGGATACCATCAGGTTCGATGCTTCCTACCATTCAAGTAGGCGACCGGGTGATGGTCAACAAATTCATTTATTATTTCAAGGAGCCGGAGCGAGGGGATATTGTGGTATTCGAACCCCCGGAAGCAATTAATCAGCAGGATGATTATATTAAGCGTATCGTTGGGCTACCAGGAGAAACAATAGAGGTTAAGGATGGCAAGGTATGGGTTGACGGTGAAGCCCTGGACGAACCCTACATAGCAGAACCCACCAATTATGAATATGGACCGGTGAAGGTTCCGGAGAATGCATTGTTTGTAATGGGGGATAACCGTAACATGAGCTACGACAGCCATCTCTGGAATGGATGGCTGACGGTCGATCATCTAAAGGGCAAGGCCTTTCTTATATACTGGCCTATCAGCCACTTCCAGGTGCTTGATTAGGAGGAAATGATGAGGATACTGGTTACCAACGATGATGGCCTCAATGCGCCGGGACTTCATGTACTGGTGAAGACCCTGGCGGAGATGGCCGAGATATACGTAGTGGCCCCGGACCGGGAACGGAGTGGAACCGGCCATGGGATAACAGTTTTTGAACCCATCATGATCAAGCGGGTTCATGAGGTAGCAGATGCCCAGTCTGCGTGGGTTGTTTATGGAACTCCGGTGGATTGCGTTAAACTGGGGATCTCAGCCCTGCTTCCCCGGACGCCGGACCTGGTGGTTTCCGGGATAAACAAGGGAGCCAATCTGGGCTGGGACGTCTTGTATTCGGGGACTGTTTCCGCCGCTATGGAGGGAGTTATTATGGGCGTGCCGTCCATAGCTGTTTCCCTGTGCCTGAATGGGGAGGAGGATTACAGCTTCGCAGCCCGCTTTACCCGGGCGGTCTGCCGCCAGATGGAGAAGGACGGTTTTGATAAGGATACGATAATAAATATAAATGTTCCCGGCATACCTCGTCCCCAGATTAAAGGTATGCGGGTTACCCGTTTGGGCAGGAGACAGTATGAGAATGTGTTTGAGGAACGCAAAGACCCTCGCGGCAACACCTACTTCTGGATGGGCGGGGATGTGATGGAAGAGGATCAGGAACCGGACAGCGATGTAACCGCCATTAATGAAGGTTTTATCTCTCTGACACCGATTCACTTTGACCTCACCAACTATGCCCTGGTAAAGAAATACCGGCAAATCTATCGTGATTATGTGGATCATTGTTAAATGCTTTGGATAAGCCTGCTTCTAAACTGCCTTGTTTTCGTCATCATAATCAACCTGGGACGGTGGGCCCGGTTTCGCCGGCAGCCGGACGCCGATTCGTTTCGCCCATCCATTCTTTTTCCGGTGGCTCTGGGGTTGGTTCTGACCCTGCTGGACAGCCTTCGACTGATATTCATACAGCAACTGGCATTATTTTTGGTAGCGGCTGTACTGATATACAAGTTAATTTCTGTTTTTCAGCGGAAGTAAAATCAGGTATAATTAAGAGGATTTGCTGTGGGAGTGGCCACGAGCAAATCTGTTTTGGATTACTAGCAAGGAGGGAACTTGATGAAGGTATACCCAACCCCCAAGATAAGGAACATAGCTTTTATAGCTCATGGAGGCTCCGGAAAGACCACCTTAGCCGAGGCCATGCTCTACAACACAGGCGCCACCAACAGGCTGGGCAAGGTAGATGATGGCAATACGGTATCCGACTTTTTACCCGAGGAGATTAAACGCAAGATCAGCATAAGCACCAGTCTTGTGCCCTGTGAGTACCGGGATCACAAGATCAATATTCTGGATACGCCAGGTTTTGCTGACTTCTTAGGGGAGGTCAGGGCCGCAGTAAAGGTGGCGGATAATGCCCTGGTAGTGGTCTCGGCCGTTGCAGGGGTTGAGGTGCAGACAGAGATGTTCTGGGAAGAGGCGCAGAACCTTCCCAAGATAGTCTTTGTCAACCGGATGGACCGTGAAAATGCCAATTTTTATAAGACACTGGATGATCTCAAAGATAAGTTCTCCGGTACCATCGTTCCCCTGCAGCTCCCTATCGGTGCGGAAGCCAGCTTTAAGGGAGTTGTTGATCTGCTGAAGATGAAAGCCCTGATATTTGAACCGGGCAGCGGGAAATACAAGGAAGAGGATATTCCCACTGATATGATGGCCGAGGTGGAGAGCTATAAAGAACAACTGATTGAAGCGGCGGCTGAAGGTAATGATGATCTTCTGGTCAAGTATCTAGAGGGTGAGGAACTGACCGATGAAGAGATCAGGACGGGGATAGCGGATGCCGCCTCCAAAGGTGCGGCGGTTTTCGTGTTCTGCGGTTCGGCTCTTAATAATATCGGGGTACTCCCGGTTATGGATTTTATCGTCGACTGCATGGCAGCACCTCATGCCCAAACGGACCAGGATATGTCCGGGGAACCTCTGGCCGCGCTGGTCTTCAAGACCATAGCCGACCCCTATATCGGACGCTTGAACTTCTTCAAAGTTATCCAGGGGGAAATAAAGGCTGATTCAGTTGTCTATAACGCTACCAAAGAGAGAGATGAGAAGATCGGGCAGATACTGGTAATGCGCGGCAAGGAGCAGCAGGCGGTGCCCGAGGCGAAAAACGGTGATATCGTGGCGGTCGCCAAGCTGGCGGTAACTGCCACCGGTGATACCCTGACAGTTAAGGCCAATCCCATAAAGTTGGAGGAGATTGTATTCCCTGAACCTACTCTGGGAACTGCCATTGAACCGAAGTCCAAGGGAGATGAAGACAAGCTGAGCAATTCTCTGCAGAGACTGATGGAAGAGGACCCAACTATCAGGCTGGAGAAGAATACTGAAACTAAACAGACCATCCTCCACACCATGGGCGAAAGCCATACCGACATCATTGTAGAGCGCCTGCAGCGTAAATTCGGAGTAGAGGTAAAAACCGACGAGATGCGCATACCCTACCGGGAAACCATCCGCGCCCAGGTTCAGGTGGAAGGAAAACATAAGAAACAATCCGGAGGGCACGGCCAGTACGGTCACGTCTGGTTGCGAATGGAACCGTCTGAAGAGGAATTTGAATTCGGCGAAGAGATCTTTGGCGGTGTAGTTCCCAAGCAGTACGTCCCGGCGGTGGAAAAGGGTATCCGCGAAGCTATGGCTGAAGGGGTTCTGGCCGGTTACCCGGTGACCAACATCAAGGCCGTCCTTTATGATGGTTCCTATCATTCGGTTGATTCATCAGAAATAGCTTTTAAAATGGCCGCCATCCTGGCGTTCCGCAAGGGCATGGAGCAGGCCAAACCGGTTTTGCTGGAACCGATATGTAACGTTGAGGTGGAAATACCGGAGCAGTTCATGGGAGACATAATCGGTGATCTCAACAGCAAGCGGGGGCGGGTCCTGGGCATGGAGCCCTGCGGCAAGAATCAGGTGGTAAGAGCCCAAGTCCCATTAAAAGAGATGGTCCGTTACAGTATTGACCTGAAATCAATCACCCAGGGACGAGGCAAGTTCAAGATGGAATTCGACCATTATGAGGAGGTGCCTCCCAAAGTGGCCGAGGAAATAATCGAAAAAACCAAGCGGGAAAGAGAATAGACGGAAAAAGGGCTCGAAACGAGCCCTTTTTTATATCCAGGAGATAATTACCGGTTGACGTATATTTAGTGACGGTGTAAAATGAGCCTCCATGCAAGCTAAACAAAAATTATGTTATAATCTTAAATTAAGAATAATAGGTGGAGGTTGCAGTATTCTAGTCAATCTCACCAGTTCTGAAGGCGGGCCTAAAAATCCGTCACGGGCACATCGATGAAGATTCTGGTGTCAGCTTTCGACGCCCAGTTGGGGGTTGATGCTGGAAGTTAAGGGTGTCGGGGCAGCCCGCAATGGCATGCGGGAACTGACCCCCCACCCGTGGAGGCTCCGAGGAGAAATCCTTGGGGAAAACCTGCATCTGGTTGGAAGCTGGGTGCAGTGTAGCCTGCCTTGAGTGGTATGGGCGGATGAGCTGTAGAAGGGCGGTGACCGATGGCCACGGCGCTGTCTATTCTTCTGAAACCCTTACTGCAAAAGAGGCTAAGAATTGGTCGAGGTTGTCGGGGAAATCCCCTAGACTGTGTGCGAAGGCACAGCCCTCTGTGGATTAAAGTGTGCACTAAGTGGTAATCCAGCCTCGTGTACGGCGACGTTGCGGGTTGAGCGTAAAGGGAAACCGCCTGCTTGGCGACAAGCAGGATGTTCAACGGGAAAACCTGCTGGACCTAAGTCACAGCGTTTACTCAGAGGGCAACCTCCACTTCTGTGTATTTAACAGGGAGTGTATTTTTGTCGAGGCTTACAGATAGCAGCATACTTATATCGGCCCTTTGGGTTGCTTTCTTTACCTTTTTATCCGGTTTGATTATCAGCCTGGGACTAGAGTCGATTATAAATGCGGTTCAGGATCTGTTAATCTCGTTTCTGCTCCTGGGACTGGTGATACTGTCGGGTATCGTTTCCGATGCCATTGGAACCGCAGCCGCGGCGGCTGACGCGGTTCCGTTTAACGCCATGGCGGCCAAGAAAATACCAGGGGCCACCCAAGCGGTGAAACTGGTCAAGAATGCCGACCTGGTAGCCAACCTGACCGCTGATGTGGTAGGAGATATTGCCGGAACCCTCAGCGGAGCAATAGGTGCTTCGATAATATATACATTTAACACCCGGTTTGCCATGTATTCAATTGTGGATACCGTATTCCTGGGAGCGGCTATGACCAGTTTGATAGCCGCCCTGACCGTCGGCGGAAAAACAGTGGGGAAGAGCATTGCCATCAACAATGCCAACACAATAATCTTCAAGGTAGCCCAAATAATGATGTGGTTGGAAAACATAACCGGGTTTGAGCTGTTCCCGGGAAGAAGGTGATTAGCTATTCTGCAGAGCATAAATAACCCCTCCGATTTGAAAAGGCTCCCTCCCGCTAAACTCAAGAACTTATCCCAGGAGATCAGAGACCTTCTGGTCAATACCGTAGCTCAAACCGGGGGTCATCTGGCGGCCAATCTGGGCGTGGTCGAGCTGACTCTGGCCCTGCATTATGTATACGATCTTCCCAAGGACAAAATCGTGTGGGATGTTGGACACCAGAGTTATGTACACAAGATGCTGACCGGCAGACTGGAGAAAATAAACAGCCTGCGCCAGTATCGGGGCTTAAGTGGGTTTCCCCGGGTGGATGAAAGCCCGTACGACATTTTTAATACCGGACATGCCAGTACCTCGATTTCAGCTGCAGTTGGACTGGCGTTGGCACGTGATATGCAGCAGGATGACCATTCGGTGGTAGCCGTTATTGGAGACGGAGCCCTAACCGGTGGATTGGCCTTTGAAGCAATGAACCATGCCGGTCATCTGGGGCTTGATTTTACAGTGGTTCTTAATGATAACGCCATGTCCATCTCCCCCAACGTGGGAGCGCTATCCGGCTATCTCCGCAAACTCCGGATGGATCCTGCCTATTCCCAGACCAAGGAAGAGGTGGAGCAGGCCCTCCTCCGTATTCCCGGGATCGGTGCCAATCTGGTGAAAGCCGCAGGTAAGATCAAGGATATGGTGAAGTACCTGGTGGTGCCGGGGATGCTGTTTGAGGAATTGGGATTCACATATTTGGGACCCATCGACGGTCACAATATAGAAGATATGATAGTGGTGCTGCAGAGGGCCCGCCATATCAAAGGCCCGGTATTGGTCCACGTAATTACGGAAAAAGGAAAGGGCTATCCTCCAGCCGTTGAAAACCCGGACGTGTTTCACGGGATTGGGCCCTTTGACGTGGCCACGGGGAAGGTCATAAAATCCGGAGTCAAGACGTATACCCAGGTTTTTGGCGAGTTCATGGTGAGGAAGGCCGCCAGTTCTCCGGACCTGGTAGCTATAACTGCAGCCATGACCAGCGGTACCGGACTTAATGTCTTCGCGGAAAAATTTCCCGATCGTTTTTTTGACGTGGGCATCTGTGAGGAGCACGCAGTTACCATGGCCGCCGGCCTCGCCAGTGGGGGTATGAGACCGGTGGTGGCGATTTATTCCACTTTTCTGCAGCGAAGCTTTGACCAGATTATCCATGATGTATGCCTGCAGAACCTGCCGGTAGTCTTCGCCGTCGACCGCGCTGGACTGGTGGGCGAGGATGGTCCCACCCATCACGGGGTATTTGACCTTTCTTACCTGCGGCAGATACCGAACATGATCGTTATGGCCCCTTCTCACGAGGATGAATTAAATGATATGCTGGATTCAGCCTTGAAATACGGGCAGCCGGTAGCCATACGCTATCCACGCGGCAGTGGGGAAGGGGTAGACATTAAAAACAGCCCGGAATACATTCCGCCGGGCGAGGCACGGCTCTTACAGGAGGGTGATCAGGTTCTGCTGGTTGCCATCGGCCGGATGGTGAACATAGCCATGAAAGCCGCCGTTTTTCTACGTGAGCGCGGAATTTCTGCGGCGGTTATCAATGCCCGTTTTGCCAAACCGCTGGATACGGATTTGATTGGCTTATGGGCCGGCCGCTGCCGCCGCGTAGTGACTCTGGAAGAGAATGTCCTTATGGGAGGTTTCGGCGGAGGGGTGGCGGAGGCGATGAACTGTAAAGCAATTAATGCGGAATTCCTGCACCTGGGAATACCCGACTCTTTTGTGGACCATGGTGCAGTAAGCTGTCTCTTGGAGGATTTGGGGCTTGATGCTCCCGCAGTGGCCGCATCGATAGTCGACCGCTGGCCGGAGCTGATTAAACAAAGAGCTGTCCGGGGGTTATAGATGTCCCACGAAAGGGCCGATATCAGACTGTATAAAGAAGGCCTGGCTCCCAGCCGTGAGAAGGCCCGGGCCTTGATCCTGGCGGGGTTAGTCTTTGCCGACGGGCAAAGGGTTGACAAACCGGGTCAGAAGGTAGACGAAAAGGCCGAACTTCAGGTAACAGGCAACGACCAACCGAGTTTTGTCAGCCGCGGGGGGATGAAACTCCTGGGAGCAATTAAGGCCATGAATCTGGATTTTACGGATAAGATTGTCCTCGATGTCGGAGCATCCACCGGTGGGTTTACCGACTGTGCCCTTCAGCATGGTGCCCGCAAGGTTTATGCGGTCGATGTAGGATATGGGCAGCTTGACTGGAGACTGCGCCAGGACCCGCGGGTTATCATCCGGGAAAGGACCAATATAAGATATGTGAAACCGGAAGATTTTCCGGAGAAGATGGATCTGGCTACAGTTGATGTGGCTTTTATTTCCCTCCGGCTGGTTCTGCCGGTGGTATCCCGGCTGTTGACCGCTGACGGGGAGGCAGTAGCCCTGGTCAAACCTCAGTTTGAGGCGGGCCGCGAACAGGTGGGCAAAAAAGGGGTGGTCAAGAGCCCGGAAATTCATGAAGAAGTGCTCCGGCGGGTGACCCGGCAGGCGGCGGAATGCGGCCTGACGCTGGCGAATGCCTGCTACTCACCCATTAAGGGCCCCAACGGTAATATCGAGTTCTTCCTTCATCTGCAGAAGGGGATGATCCCGGCCTGCGATCATTCGTTACTCTCCCTGGTGGTGGCATCCGCTCATCGAGAGTTGGGTAAACCGATTGCCGGTGGGGAACAACTCGTCAGGGATACAGATGAACCCTCACCCGGCCAATAACGGGATAGACCAGAGGTGAAAAGCAGTAAGGTTCGAGACTGAAATAGAATTCTTTGACTAGGAGCTTGGAAATGATAGTTGGTTTGGTGCCAAACTCTCACCGGAACGCAACTCGCAGGGTGGCTAACGAGGTAGCTCTCATCATGGAATCACAGGGGCTCCGTGTTATCCGGGACTGGAAGGAAGGTGCCGAGGTTCCTGATCTGCTGGTTGTATTCGGTGGTGACGGAACTATTCTGGGTACTGCGCGGCGGTGTGGTCACCTGGGTATTCCCCTATTAACCATAAATCTGGGCCGGGTTGGCTTTCTGGCTGAATTGGAGGCCCACGAACTGAGTCAATACCTGCCGCGGATAATCGCCGGGGATTATCACCTGGAGAAACGCATGATGCTGAAGGTAACCGTCCGTCGGGAAGGTGGCCCCATCTTTCAGAGCGAGGCCTTGAATGAGGCTGCGATCCTGCGGCAGGGAGTTGCCCGCATGATTCGACTGCAGATACTTATTGACCGGAAACCCTTGATCAGGTACGCTGCTGACGGAATAATCTGCGCTACCCCAACGGGTTCCACTGCTTACTCCCTGTCAGCAGGAGGGCCGGTGTTGATGCCGGAAACTCAGTTGATGGTTATTACCCCTGTCTGCCCGTTTGCGCCGGCCTTAAAACCTTTGGTAATGGAAGGGAACCATAATTTGACCATTATTCCGGAGAACGAAAAGGCAGTGCTTACCGTGGACGGACAGGATACAGTCACCCTGTCACCGGGGGACGATGTGGAAATCGAGCGTTCCCCCTACCATATCAGCCTGGTTAGGCTGAAGGAACAAAGCATTCTTGAGGTTCTGGGCAGGAAATTGCAGCTATGAGTTTTCGCAATGCGGTTAATCTGTCCCATCTTTGTGTAAAAATGCGGGTAAAACCGGATGACACGGTGGTAGATGCTACCTGCGGCAATGGGCATGATACACTGTTTTTGGCTCAGATCGTGACCCGGGGACGGGTTCTTGCATTTGATATTTCACCCCTGGCGATAGCGAATACTGCCGCCAGGCTTAAGGAGCACGGGGTATCTCATCGGGTAGAGTTGTGTCAGGAAGACTTCCGCAACCTCCGGGCTTACGTAAGGTCACCGGTGGCGGCCATCATGTTTAACCTGGGCTATCTCCCGGGAGCTTCCCGGGAAACGGCTACCAAAGCCGAGCATTCCAGAGAGGCTGTGGAAACGGCGGTTAATCTGGTGCGGCCGGGAGGGGTGGTTACCGTAGTTTGCTATCCCGGCCATCAGGGGGGAGCTGAAGAGACGCATGAAATTCTGGCGGTAACCGGAGGCTTGAGCCAGAAAGAATTCGAGGTACTGAAGGTTGATTTCCTAAACCAGGCCCATAACCCGCCGCTGCTGGTGGCGGTTTACAGGCTGGAAGGGGATAGAGCATGAAAGCGCGACGTCACATGGCGATACGAGATATTGTGTCCAACCAAAAGATATCAACCCAGGAGGAGCTGTGTGAAGCCTTATCCGCCCAGGGTTTTATGGTGACCCAGGCTACGGTTTCCCGGGATATCAAGGAGTTAAAATTGATTAAAGTGTTCAGCCCGGAGGGTTACCATTACGCCCTGCCGGAGGCCCCGCCCCCCAGGTCATCGTTGGACCGGATGCGGAGGCTCTTTCTTGACACGGTGGTGGAGATAACAGACAGTGAAAACCTGGTGGTGGTCAAGACCATCCCGGGTTCTGCGCATCTGGTGGCCTCAAACATCGATACCGCGGAGATACCTGAAATAGTGGGAACCGTGGCCGGCGATGATACCATTATTGTGGTGGTAAAGCCGGCAAACGCGGTTCCTGAGGTAATGAAACGGTTCCGTTCTTTGTTGAAATAACTACTCCGGGATTTGCAACCGGCAGTTTTCTTGGGAATAAGACGTTGGATGCCACTGTTTGGTCCCCGGTTGTAATTGTACAGTCTTGGTAAGGGCTGATGTGTGATGCTTAGGGAACTGTATATCAAAAACATGGTTTTAATCGATGAACTGCGGCTGCAGTTCGGTGCGGGGCTAAACGTCCTGACTGGAGAAACCGGTACCGGCAAATCGATTGTTGTTGACTGCATGGAACTTCTGGTGGGTGAGCGTTTCAATTCTGATGTGATTCGCAGCCATGATCAGAAGTGCCTGGTCGAAGGAGTATTTGAAGTAATGCCCGACTCCCCACTGACGCAATTCCTGCAGGAGAAGAACCTGTGGGAGGATGAGGATGAACTCTTGATAATCTGCCGAGAAATTACGCCTCAGGGGAGGAGCATCAACCGGGTCAATGGACATACGGTCACTGCGGCTATGCTGAGAAACCTGGCCGAGTATCTGGTGGATATACATATGCAGAACGATAACCAGCAGGTCTTAAACCCGCGGTTTCACCGTCAATTCCTGGACAGCCTTTCTTCCGAGGTAAGAGAAATACTGCCCCGTTTGGAAAAAGCCTACCACGAATGGCAGACGACCATGAACCGCATTGAAGAATTGAGGGCTCTTAAGGAACAGAAAGCCCGGGATTTGGATTTTATCGAATACCAGATAGGTGAGATTGAGTCTGCGGCTCTGGTGGAAGGTGAGGATGAGGAACTGCTGGCGGAGAGAGCCCGGCTCCTCAACTGGGAAAAGTTATTAAACACCCTGTCCCAGGTTGATAACCTGGTCTTTGAGGACGGCAATGGTGCGCTGGTGCGGCTGGCCCAGGCCCGGCAGGCCTTGCTCGGTATCGATGACAGCTTTTTTACGGAGCTTGCTGCCGTTATCGATGAGGCCTACTATATGCTTGAGGATATCAAGCCCCGGATAGCTCGTTTCCGGGACGAAGAAGAGTATGATCCGGTACGCCTGGAGGTTATCGAAGAACGATTGCAGCTCTTGAACAAGATCAAACGTAAGTATGGCGGCACCATTGCCGCTGCTTCAGATTACCTGATGGAATTGAAAAATCAGAGGAGGTCGCTGGAAGATCTGGAGTATCAGACTCGGGAGTTGGAGGAGAGAAAGCAGGAGCGGTGGAAAGAGTACCGTGAACTGGCAGCCGGGGTTTCAAGTTTTCGTCACCAGGCTGCTCGTGCTCTCGAGGCCAGAATAGAGGAGGAACTGGCCCAGCTATCCATGCCCGGGGTAACATTTAGGATAGATGTCAATCCGGCTGCCCCTACCGCTGCGGGGATTGACGAGGTGGTCTTCCAGTTTTCCGCCAACCCCGGAGAAGCACCCCGTCCCATCAACAAGATCGCCTCCGGGGGCGAATCGTCCCGCTTCATTCTGGCGCTTAAAACCGCCCTGGCTGATGTCTACCGCGTACCGGTCCTGGTCTTTGATGAGATCGACGCCGGTGTGGGGGGACAGGCCTTGCTGCAGGTTGGAGCCAGGCTGCAGAAGTTATCCCGGAATCACCAGGTGATTCTGGTCACCCACTCCCCACAGATCGCCTGTCTGGCAGACAGCCATCAACAGCTGGAGAAAGTCTATGAATCCGGTGAGACCCGCGTAACTGCCCGGGTTCTTGACTTCGAGGGAAGAGTTGTTGAGCTTTCTCGAATGCTGGCCGGGGATAATGCAGACGGTATCGCGTGGGAACACGCCCGCCAAATGTTAATGAACGCCTGTAATAACAGGTAAAACCAGACCCATCAACTACATATCTCCCGTTACTTGAGGTTAAATTAACCGAAAGCATCTCGAAGTCCTGTGATATCATCCATTTCCAGGTGATTACCGTGCCTGAACGGCACTGATGCCGGCTTTAGGTTGGGACTCATAATCAGTTCCGGGTGATTCACCGGCCTTTTCAGGAGTTTGAGCTTTGTCACGGCAAGAGATTCGTAGAATAATCGGATTCATTCTGGCCCTGTTATTATTTGGCGCATCCCTAACCCCGCCGGTGAACCGCTTTCTGTGCCTGCCCAGTACGGCTCGTCTGGTGGTGGGGGAGCAGATGACGGTAAGCCTTCCTCTGCCGGATGCAATTAAAAACAGATTGAGGTTCTCTGTGGGGGATACCCTGCAGTCTACCCAACCGGCGGTAGTGGTTGAAAGCGAAGGGGAAGGCTACCACCTGAAAGCCATGAAGCCGGGTCAGGTTGAGATAACCCTTAAGCTCTGGGGCTTAATTCCCCTTAAATCAATTCGGGTGGAATCGCTGCCTCCTTACCGGCTCCTGCCCGGAGGTCATTCCATCGGTATCATGCTGCAATCACAGGGGATTATGGTGGTAGGATTTGCCCCCATCACCGGATCCAAGGGGCAGAAATACTACCCGGCCCGCGATGCGGGAGTTGAGATCGGCGATCTGATAATTGAGGTAAACGGACAACCGGTCAAGACCGAGCTGGAACTGGCTGAAGCCATTGACCGGCAGGGGCAGAAACGCTTAAAGTCCAGCCTCCTGATCAACAGGGACGAGCAGCAGATGAACATTGACGTCAAAACCGGCTATTGCCAGGAAACGCAAAGGTACCGGGTGGGGCTGTACGTGCGTGACGGGGTAGCCGGAGTCGGAACCTTAACCGCATGGGACCCCGTAACATACCGCTTTGCCGCTCTGGGTCATGTGATTGTGGATACCGATACCAGACAGGTGATCAAAATGAGGGAGGGGAGGATTGTCAGCGCTTCGATTCGAGCCATTCAACCCGGCAGGCCGGGAAAACCGGGAGAGAAAATCGGGCTCTTTGACCGCGAGGGTAATATCAGCGGCCGAATTATATCCAATTCCCACTTTGGTGTATTTGGGGTCACGGATGGAAAACTGGAAAACAATCTTTATTCCAGCCCCCTGCCGGTAGCTTACGCTCATCAGGTAAAAAAAGGCAAAGCCCAAATCCTCACCGTGATTAATGAGCGCAGGATCGAGTGTTTTGATATAATCATTGAAAAAGTGTATCCTTACCGCCGCAACGGTAAGGGCATGGTCCTGCGGGTGATTGATGAGAGGCTGTTATCGGCGGCTGGAGGTATTGTTCAGGGCATGAGCGGAAGTCCTATAATTCAGGATGGACGCATAGTCGGAGCCATCACCCATGTCTTTTTAAACAACCCGGAAAAGGGCTATGGTATATTAATGGACACCCTCTTGGAGGAGATGAATGACTATCAAGTTTTTTCTCGACAAATTGCCCAATAGGGCGACATGCTGAAGAGGCCGACAAAATCCAAAAAATGGAAATACAGCACCACAGCACTTATAAACCAGTATATATCAACTGCTCTTTTTAATTCATAATCTTACAGGTTTATACGATTATCTGTAATATATTAGGGCATTTTCACCACCACAAAATAGAGGGAAATAAGGGGGGGCGTCGAAAATGCTTTAATAGGAGTTTTCAAGTCTAAGCACGATGGGGAGGTTTGTTATGACTGGTGCGATAAAGGTACTTATTGCCGATGACAACCGTGACTTCTGTAGTATCTTAAGGGATTTCTTTTCCAATAACCCTGACTTTGAGTTGGTGGATGTCTGCTCAAACGGATTGGAGGTTTTAGAAGCACTCAATAAAAAGGAGACTGATGTCCTGGTTTTGGATCTGATCATGCCCCATATGGATGGGATCGGGGTTTTGGAAAAGATGGTCGATATGAAACCAAGACCCAAGGTTATCATCCTGACCGCTTTTGGCCAGGAAAATATAACCCAGAAGGCAGTTCAGTTGGGTGCTGATTACTATATTCTCAAGCCGTTTAATCTCCAGGTTCTTGGAGACCGGGTGAGACAGGTGGTCAGAGACAGGGTTGAGTCAGCTCCGCGGGCAATCCCGGTTACCAAACGGGACCTGGAGGTGGATGTTACCCGCATCATTCACGAGATTGGAGTTCCCGCCCATGTGAAGGGGTACCAGTATTTAAGAGATGCTATAATGCTGGTAGTGGAAGAGATTAATTACCTGGGCGCCGTGACCAAGGAACTCTACCCGGCTATTGCCGACAAGTATGACACCACGCCCAGCCGTGTTGAACGGGCCATCCGCCATGCGATCGAGTTGGCATGGGACCGGGGTGACCTGGAACGAATCAACAAGTTTTTTGGGTATACGATAAACGGCGATCGTGGTAAACCTACCAATTCAGAATTTATTGCCATAATAGCGGACAAACTGAGGCTGGAAACGAAAGTCAGTTAACCCTATTAGGCAGGCAATCACATATGCAGGTTGAATAAGCCTCAACGATTGATTTGCAGGATTATGCACAGTTGCGCAAACGCCTCCGATTTACCATAATCGACAGACTTGGATCGACAGACTTGGACCTGAAAAATCCGCATTTGTACCGCACAGCATAGAATGGGTTTATATTTTTGAAACGATGGATACAAAATAAGAAAACCAGGGTTATCCAGCTCAGAAAAGGATAACACTGTATCACTACGGGGTATTCGGGCGAAAAAATCATAACGCTATTCTGTTTCGGAGTCGCCGATTATTTGCATCCGAGGCCTCGTGACATCACAGCCCAAGAAAACAGAAATGGCTCTCTAGCCTGATATACAGGCTTTTTTTTGACCGGTATATTGGGGAGTGATAACATGTACCACAAGGGCAAAGCCAGGCTGGACCGGCGGACCAAGAACCTGGTACAGCGGCTGCGCAAGGGTGAAATCGCCATAATAGACCATGAGGACATTGACGAGGTGGCGGCGAAGAGCCTGATTGAGATTCATCCCCAGGCGATCATCAACGCCCAGCCCTCAATAACCGGAAGGTATTCAACCAAAGGGGTTTACAAGATCCTGAAGGCGGGTATAACGGTTATTGATAATGTGGGTGATGATATCTTTGACCAGGTTAAAGAGGGCTCACTGATCGAAATCAAGGATGGTGTGGTTTTGGCTTCCGGCCAGACGGTTGCTCAGGGCAACGTTCTTACCCTTGATAATGTCCGGGAAAAACTGTCGGAAGCCAGGGAAAACCTGAAACTGGAGCTGGATAGTTTCGTCGAAAACACCCTGGATTACGCCCGGCGGGAAAAGGATATCATCCTGGGATACATTGAGCTGCCGGAACTTGAAACCAAAATCGAGAACCGTCACGTACTTATTGTGGTCCGGGGTAAGAATTACAAGGAAGACCTGCGGGCAATAAGGGGTTATCTGCGGGATGAGAAACCCGTGCTGATTGGGGTTGACGGGGGGGCCGATGCCCTTATTGAGTTCGGCTACACTCCGGATATCATTGTTGGCGATATGGACAGCGTTTCCGATGAGGCTCTGCGCTCGGGAGCCGAGATCGTGGTGCATGCCTATTCCAATGGTGATGCACCGGGGCTTTCCCGGTTAAGTGACATGGGGATACCGGTCAAGCTTCTGCCGATGCCCGGGACCAGTGAAGATGTGGCCATGGTCATGGCCTATGAAAAAGGGGCTTCATTGATTGTCGCGGTCGGGACCCATTCCAATATGGTGGACTTCCTGGAAAAAGGGCGCAAGGGCATGGCCAGCACCTTCCTGGTGCGGCTCAAGGTTGGTTCCATTCTGGTGGATGCCAAAGGGGTAAGCCAGCTTTATCCGAAGAACCTGAAGGCGAAATACCTGATTCAGCTGTTGGTGGCCGCACTGGTTCCGATCGTGATTATACTGTGGGCTGCACCTTCAACCAGGCCGTTTTTCAGATTGATTGTTCTGCAGCTCAAACTGCTTTTTAATATGTAACACCGGGACGAACCGCAGTCACAAGGTGTTTGAAGCAATACAAAAAAAGAGGAGGGCTGCAACCATTCCGAGCCTTAGAATGGTCCGTACTGCTGATTTGGAGTGGGGTGCTATTGAATGTTCGATATACGTTATCACGTAGCTTCCCTGGTTGCGATCTTTATTGCCCTGGGAGTGGGGATTCTAATCGGGAGCACTCTCGTGGGCGGGGATGTTATGATAGAGCAGCAGCAGAAGATGATATCTCAGCTGGAGGCCCAGTTTGATGAATTGAGACAACGGGAGAGTGAAATGGCGGAAGAAAACCAATTTATGGGCAGGTTAACCCGCTATTACGAGGAATTCAGTAAGGCAGTGAGTCCTCCTCTGATTAAGAACCGCTTGAACGGGTATCGGATTGCCATCATTGTTACCGGAGGACAGGAGATCCCCGCCGGATTGTTGAACAGCCTTACCCTGGCGGGTGCGAGGGTTGATTCCACCACTGTGATACTCCCGGGTATCCAGCTTCGCGATTCCGAACTGTTGATTAAGGTCTGCGATTTTTACCAGTTGGATCACAGTACGCCCCCGGATGAGCTCCGAAAAATGGCGGCTCTCAGTACCGCGGGAATTGTGGTTAAGGGCGGAGACACCGAGGTTCGCGATTTCCTGGAGGATAATAACCTGGTCAGATTTGACGGGGACTACGGGGGAGATCTGAACGAGGTGATCATTCTGGGGGGCGCAGAGGACGAGAGGTATTATCACCCGGGGAGTGTGGATGCCTGGTTGATAAGGAGCTTCCAGAACTACAATAAGAACGTCCTGGGCTGTGAGACCTCCAGAGTTGCCATGAGCTACATACCCACCTACCAGGAGTTTGAGATCAGTACCGTTGACGATATCGACCTGACTCCGGGGCAGATTTCGCTGATCAGAGCCATTGAAGGAGAGGTCGGAGATTACGGCATCAAGGACAGCGCCAGGAAGTTTATGCCCGCCCTGCCGGCGGAATACCTGCGGGGAGATTTTCGATGAGGGTGGCGGCGATAGTCCCGGCATATAATGAGGAGAACCGCATCGCGTCCACCCTGAAGGCCATCCAGGAGATCCCGGAAATAAACGTAATTCGTGTTGTAAACGACGGCTCAACCGATCGTACCGCTGAGATCGCCAGAGAATCCGGGGTGGAGGTTGTAAATCTTACCGCCAACGTGGGTAAAGGCGAGGCTATAAACCGCGGGGTACGGGGAGTGGAGGCTGATGTATTTATTTTCCTGGATGCGGATCTTGGAGATACGGCCCGGGAAGCGGCCAGGATTCTGAGGCCGGTCTTGAACGGGGAGGCGGACCTATGTGTGGCCAGGTTTCCACCCCCTAAGAAAAAAGGGGGTATTGGGATGGTGAAACGTCTGGCAGCCTGGGGCATTGCCCGCGAAGGGATGATAGCTCGGGAGCCGCTGAGCGGTCAGCGGGCTATGACTTCTCAGGTATTACAGGATATTCTGCCCTTCCATTCCGGCTTTGGGATTGAAGTCGGCATGACCATCCGTGCACTACGACGGGGCTACAGGATTATCGAGGTACCGGTTCAGATGAGCCATGCCGAAACCGGCCGCAACCTCAAGGGATTCATCCACCGCGGGCGGCAGTTCCTGGATGTGGCCCGGGTGATACTGGCGGAGAACAGGAGGTAGCAGATTGGGCTGGGACCCTGGATACCTGGCGGCTTTTGTCCTTATCATGGCCATTTTGCTGGAGACGGTAGTGATGCATATTGTGCTGCCCATGCTGGCCCGCTATGGTGCGCTGAGAGAAAACTATCGTCGTGACCTGGTACCGGTGGCCGGGGGTATAACCTTTCCCATAACCGTCCTCTTGTGCTATATCCTTATCCAGCTGTCGACCGGCTATACCGGGAACAGCTTTAACCTTTACCTCTTGGCGGTAATGGGGATGGCTTTTCTGGGGTTTGTGGACGATATGCTGGGGCAGCGGGATTCTCTGGGATTTCGCGGGCATTTCGGCCGTCTGTTCAAAAAAGGGGAACTCACTACCGGAGCCTTGAAGGCATTGGGAGGAGGCATAATTGCTGTTTATGTCTCTCTTTTTTATTCCCGTACCCTTGGAGAATTCTTAGTAAATGTCCTGGTTATCGCTCTTTTCACCAATTGCATGAATCTGTTCGATCTGCGTCCGGGACGGTGTATCAAAGCCTTTGTACTTATTTTTCTCCCCATGCTGGCGTATTCCGGCAGCTATTTAATCCTGTTTATTCCCATAGCCGGTGCGGTTTTGGCCTATTTTCCATACGATGTTAAAGCACGAGTAATGATGGGGGATACCGGTTCCAATGTTCTGGGGGTAACACTGGGCGTTATGGCGGTCTATGGACTGGAACTGCCGACCAGGCTGTTGCTCCTAGTCGTATTAATACTGCTGCACATTTTTACGGAAAGGTATTCGTTGAGTAAAATTATTGATAATAACCGTTTCTTACGTTGGTTTGACCGGTTAGGAAGGAGTGACGGTAGTACTGGTTAACAGGGACAGATTGGTTGACAGTTTTTTAACTCTGGTCAGGATTGATTCGGAGTCAGGGCAGGAAGGGGCTGTACGGGACTACCTTAAGGAGCGGCTGCAGAACCTGGGAATGGAGGTCTATGAGGACGGAGCCGGCAGGGCCCTGGGGGGTGAAGCGGGCAACCTGATTGCCTGGAGACCGGGAAAGCTGTCCGGGCCGTCGATCTTCCTGGGTGCACACATGGACACCGTGGTGCCGGGAAGAGGCGTAAAACCGGTGCTGGAGGATGAAATCATCCGCTCTTCTGGAGACACCGTTCTCGGCGGCGATGACAAGGCCGGGGTCGCGGTCATCATGGAAGCGTTACAGGTGATTGACGAGCGGAATATACCCCACCCCCCGCTGGAGGTCATTTTCACCGTCAGTGAGGAGCAGGGGTTGATGGGATCGAAGCACCTGGATTTCACCCGGGTCAGATCCAGGATGGGTTTTGTTCTGGACAGCGATGGGGAAACCGGCCATATCGTGGTGCGGGCTCCTACCCAGAATGAGTTTTCCTTGACGGTGCTGGGCCGAGCCGCTCATGCGGGAATGAATCCAGAAGAAGGGCTGAATGCTATCTGCCTGGTGGCTTACGCAATTAATCACCTTAATATCGGGAGGATTGATGAGGAAACCACCTGCAACCTGGGTATTATCAGCGGGGGCAGGGCGCGAAATATCGTGGCTGACCGGGTGGAGCTCAAAGGTGAGGTCAGGAGCCTGACTCCGGCCAAACTGGATGCTGTTACTGGTGAGATGATGGCGGTCTTTGAGGAGAAGGTCCGGGAAAAGGGAGGACGGTGTGAGGTGGAAGTCAGGCACCTCTATCCCGCCATCAATCTGGATCCGGAGGAACCGGTGGTGCAGATTGCAGTAAGAGCCGCCCGGGCTTTGGGTAAGGAACCGGTACTGGCACGCACCGGGGGCGGCAGCGATGCCAATATCTTCAACGGTCAGGGTATACGCTGCGCCAACCTTGGGATCGGCATGAAAAAGGTTCACACCACCGAGGAGTATATTGCGGTGAAGAGTCTGGTGGACAGTACCCGCTATATCCTGCAGATTATTGAAGAGGCAGGGAAAGTGGGATTATGATGGAGACTCGAATCGGAGAGGTACTGCAGGTTACGGAGCGGAGGCCGGGTCTGGTGGAGATAGAGGTCAAGGTGGAAGGCACCACCCGCCGGGCCGTGGCCTACGAGGATGTTACCGGCGTTATCGGGATCGGCAACCGGGTGCTTTTGAATACCACCGCCACTACCCTGGCCCTGGGGAGCGGCGGGTATGACTTTGTTATAGTTAACCTGGATCGGCCGGAGCTCCACCTGCAGGGTTCCGGTCACATTATGAAGATGAGGTATACTCCCTGGCAGTGCCGGGTGTTAAGTGTGGAGGAGGAGGCCAGTCCCCATCACCAGCTGCTTAAGTCGGTGCGGGATCTGGGGGGGATACCGGTTCTGGTGGCGACCCTGCATTCAATGCTGGCCCCTCTGTGTGCCTGTCTGGCCGCTCATGAACTGCAGGTGGCTTATTTGATGACAGATGCAGCCAGCCTGCCCCTGCCGTGGAGCCGCACGGTTGATCAGTTGAAGCGCTCCGGGCTCCTCAAGGGGACGGTTACTGCCGGGAATGCCTGGGGGGGCGACCTGGAGGCGGTCAACATCTTCAGCGGTCTTCTGGCGGCCAAAGCGGTCTTTGCCCCCGATGTGATCATTGTCGCCATGGGTCCGGGCATTGTTGGCACCGGGAGCAAATGGGGGTTCAGCGGCATTGAACAGGGGGTGATCCTGAATGCGGTACACAGCCTGCGAGGGCTGCCGGTGGCCGTACCTCGGATCAGCTTTGCCGACAGTCGGGAGAGACACCGCGGTTTGAGTCATCATACCCTCACGGTTTTGGAGGAGGTGTGCCAGGTTAGAGTCCGGGTTCCGCTTCCCCTGTTGGAGCCGGAGAAGGCACGGGTAATTGAAGCCCAGGTGGCGGCCGGCAACCTCTCGGCCAAACACGAGGTTATCTATCGGGACGGCAGCCTGGTTGACAAGGCCCTGGAACGCTACGGGTTTAACCCTACCACCATGGGTCGGACCCGACAAGAGGACCATGATTTCTTCCTGGCCCTGGGTGCCGTCGCCCGGTATGCGATTGAGGTGGCAGGAGCCACATATTCCCCGGCCTGTGAGTGAGCGGATGGCAGATGCAGGATATGTTCAGCATGATAAGATGCAACAAACACCAGCTCGCACCTTCGGTTTTCGGAGCCGTTAACGGGTTATTAATTATGATTTTGACGGATGAAAGCGCATACGGTGACGTGGGGAGGGAGTTTTTTCAGTTCCCGCATCAGTAATCTCACCTTGCCCACATACACCAGGCGGTTATTTAGAATTATAAGGCTCAATTTATCACCCCTCACCCAGCATATGCAAAACGAGGGTTAAGTTATGCACCGCTGCCGGGATCATACCCGGGGATACAGAGACTTCTCCGGCAGGACGGCCGAGGAAAGCGGGCGCATATACTGAAAGGAGACGCTATTGTGGATTTCGCCGAGGTCAAAAAGAGCAGTCGCCAAATTTTTGCCGGAAAGATTATCAAGGTTAGGGTAGATACGGTGGAACTCCCCAACGGCAGGGAGGCTGCCCGAGAGTGTGTCGAGCACCCGGGAGCCGTGGCAGTAATTGCCCGGGATGACCAGGACCGGGTCTGTATGGTCCGGCAGTACCGCTACCCGGTGGGGGAGATGCTCTGGGAGATTCCGGCCGGCAAGCTCTCTCCCGGGGAAGATCCCCTGGAGTGCGCCCGCCGCGAGCTCTTGGAGGAAACAGGGATAACTGCTGCAACATGGGAGAAACTTTACTGCTATTACACTACTCCCGGTTTCACCGATGAGGTAATGCACCTTTACCTGGCTACCGGTTTGATCCGGGGTGATAACCAACCGGACGAGGATGAGTTCCTCGATGTGGAAATGTTTCCCTACCCGGAAGCCTGCGCCATGATGAGGCGTGGTGAGATCAAGGACGGCAAGACCCTGATTGCCCTGCTGCACCTGGGGCAAAGGGAATGAGTCGGGATGGACTTGGACAGCAGAATTATCTAAATGGACTGCAGGGAGAATCGAAGTGCAGTTATATTATGCTGACTTGCATGTTCATATCGGGCGCGCTCAAGGGCGGAAGATCAAGGTAACCGCTTCCGATAAGATGAACCTGGCCTATATCCTGAAGCACGGGGTCTTGGAGAAGGGCCTGCAGATGGTGGGTATTGTAGACTGCGGAAGCCCTCTGGTTTTGCAGGATATCGAAGAGCTGATCGAAGAGGGTGAACTCCAGCCCACCCGGAACGGGGATCTCATAAGCCGGCAGGGGGTTATGCTCCTGCTGGGGGTGGAGATTGAGAGCCGCGAAGGGGTTCATTTTATTGTCTATCTCCCGGACCTGGAGGCGGTAAAGACCTGGCAGAAAGTCATGCAGAGAAAAGTAACCAACCCCGTCTTGTCCACCCAGAAAACTTCCATGCGGGCAGTGGAGCTAATCGATCTGGCAGCGGTTCTGCGGGGAATCTTCGTGATAGCCCATGCCTTTACTCCCCACCGCGGTGCCTACGGCTGCTGGGTTTACCGTCTATATGAGGGATTGGGTCAGCGGGTGAATCATGTTATGGCTATAGAACTGGGGCTGTCATCGGATTCGGATATGGCGGATACGATTAGGGAGTCCCGCAAATATGCGTTTTTGTCCAACTCGGACGCCCATTCACCGGCGAACCTGGCCCGGGAATATAACCTTATTCGGATGGGCAGCCCGGGCTTTGCGGAGTTCAGAATGGCACTGACCGGTCAGAACGGGCGCCGGATCATGGCGAACTATGGGATGCATCCCCTCCTGGGCAAGTATCACCGTAGTTACTGTCCCCAATGCCGGGTAATTGCCAAAACCGATCAGGCAACCTTCACCTGCGACACCTGCGAGCAGAAAATGATCCCCGGGGTATGGGACCGGATTCTCGCTATCAGGGATTATGAGACACCGCATCACCCTATAGGGAGGCCTCCCTATTACTACCGGGTGCCGCTCCATTATATTCCCGGATTGGGGCCCAAAACATTTGCCCGGTTGCGCCGGGCATTCGGGAGTGAGATACAGATCATGGAACACGCGGATCTTGAACTGATGAAGCGCATTATCAAACCTTCTGTAGTACACTATATCGAGAAAATGCGTAATAATGAGCTGGAGATAATTCCCGGGGGAGGTGGTTATTACGGACAAGTTAAAAAAAGTAGTAATGACCACTGATGCCAGCGGGGCGGTATCCGCAGCTCAGCAGGGTTTGGCGGTAATGATAGTGGATGTTATTGATATGTCAACCACTCTGGAGAGTGCCCTCGATGCCGGGGCCGTAAAAGTCTTCGGTGCCAGTCCTGATTTTACCCGCGCACCGGTGAAAGTGGATCCGGAACGAATCGGGAGGATTGCCGCCCGTACAGCCCTGACTGAAGGGGTAGGGGTAATTGTGGTATCAGAACCCCGGACCGGTGGGGATGAGGAGCGGCTCCAGCGGTGTCAAAAATTAATGGAAGGGCTAAATAGCGAAGGGGTTATCATCGAAGCCGTAGTGCCCAACCTGGGAGCTGAGACCCCTCTGCTCACCCATTTTGAGAACCGGGTAGTGGTGGCAGTGACCGATACCGGGGGAGTCGCCTTTGACGCCGCCTACCAGGTCACCGATCAGGTCATTACCGGAACCATTGCCCGGACTCTCCGGCAAAAGGGAACCGCACCGGCTACTACTGCCGCCCTGCGCGCACTCACCCTGATGGAACACGCGCCTGGAATTGCCGTGGTTGCTGCCAGCCGCAATTCCCAGGAAGACATCCTGGCTGCTCGTTACATACTGGAGCTTATTAAGGAACTGGCCGGTACCAGAGATATGGTATGCGAAGACCTGACGAACTCGGCCGGCAGCACCCGGGACACCCGCTAGGAGACTATCAGGCTGAGTGAGACCAAAGAACCGCCCCCGGTGCTGCTTGTTCCCCCGGCAAACTGGATTTGCAGCATGTTGTTATGCAGTCTTATCATATTTGCTGCCTGGCACCTCACCTCATTTCTCCCGCCTGTATTCCCACAACCCGTTTTCCGGGGACGGTACAGCCGCCAAGCCGCCTCAGGCCTAGGTGCCGGTATTTCGCCGTCCGGGATGAAATAGGTCCGCCCGGAACCAAAACCAAACTTGGTATCAGCTTTTCCTTCCTCCTGGTGCTTTTTGGGCATAAAGTCGGCATTGAAAAAATAAGAATGCATCAGAGGCTAGTCCGGGGAATTGGTAGGCCGGAAGTAAATATCCTCCGGTGAGAACGGGTTTTACCTTTACCGACTGCTCCCGCTTAAGAACAGGTCGTGGGGATCCGGTTTTGAGGAGGAAGGCATGAATTTGAGGACCATGTATAAACAGCATATCCAGGCCAACCTCTTCAAGTACCTGCTCATGATTGTGATATTCGGCCTGGGGGTTGCTGCCGGCGAGTTTAAGTCAGGAGATCTGGGTGCGGAAACCAGGAATCATCTGATTGACCTGATTGATCAACTGATACAACATGGGGCCTCTTTAACTGCCAGTAAAGGTGCACTGCTTTCGGCTGCGGGGAGCCAGATCAAGACCGCAGCCCTGATGTGGTTTTTAGGAATGACCGTGGTTGGGGTTCCCCTGCTCCTGGGACTTATTTTTGCCCGCGCGTTTTCATTAGGATTTACCCTGGGTTTTCTCGTCGAGGAGAAAGGCAGTCTGGGTGTTTTGATGGGTATATCATCGGTCATTCCCCAAAACCTGATCTATGTTCCTTTTTTGTTGACCGGAGCGGTGGTATGTGTGAATTTCTCTCTGTTCCTCGTGCGGGGACGTTTTTATTCCTGGGCCGAACTGTGGCAGAATTTCGTGCTGTATACCCTGGTTATGATCGGCATCACCATTGTTCTGCTCGCGGGGGCACTGGTTGAATCGTACCTGTCTCCCTGGCTCTTATCGTTAATAATCGGTTAAGGAGGAGGCTGTATGTATATTGTCGTCAGCAACCTGGGGAAAAAGCTCAAGACTTTAGGCAAGGTCCTGGTGTTTCTGCTGGCCCTGGGTGTGTTAATCCCGGGAGCAATTGCCCTGTACAATAATTACGCCCCGGCGGTTTCCACCTGGTTGCAGGAGAAAAGCCAGGAGGTAGGACCGATGCGCACCGAACCCATGCAGAAAACCTGGTTTGATCAGGTAGTCGACCAGTACGTTATCAAACTGCAGGATTTCTATTACGAGGAGAGGGAATAAAAAGCAGGAAATCACAGGGGACTGTCAAACTACTCTGGAAAGGCTGGATGGGGAGAGGATCGCATGAAGGAACACCTGAATGAGTTCTTGGAGTACCTCAAATTTGAGAAAGGCCTTTCCGATAATACCCTGGAGGCTTATGGCCGCGATCTTTCGAAATTTCTGGCCTACCTGCAGTTGAGGAAGATAGAAACCCCGGGTGATGTTAAGAGGTCTGACATTTTGGCTTTTATCAGCCATCTGCTTGATGAAGGGGCGGCATTTTCAAGTTCCGCTCGCCACCTATCAAGTATAAAGTCCTTTTTTCGCTTTCTGGTGCTCGAAGGACATATTACCATCAACCCGGCGGACAACCTCGAAAGTCCCAAGATCCGGCGCAAACTGCCGGAGGTATTGACGGTGGAGGAGGTTGACCGCCTGATGGCCAGTCCCAACGTGGTTTCTCCGACCGGCCTGCGGGACCGCGCCATGTTTGAGTTGATGTATGCCACCGGACTCCGGGTGTCGGAACTGTTGTCCCTGGAAGTGGATGATATCAACCTTACCGCGGGGTATGTCCGCTGCCTGGGGAAAGGGCGCAAGGAACGGATTGTGCCGGTGGGCAAGATTGCCAGCTTTTGGGTGGAGCGCTACATGGGACGTTCCCGGCAAAAACTTATCAAGGGTGCCTTTAATCGCACTCTTTTTGTAAATGCTAAAGGTAGGAAAATGACCCGCCAGGGTTTCTGGAAGCTGCTTAACAAACACGTGGCTCGGGCTGGGATAACCAAAGAGGTAACACCCCATACCTTGCGGCATTCATTTGCCACTCACCTTTTGGAAAACGGTGCTGATCTCCGTTCAGTACAGGAGATGCTGGGACATGCCGACATAAGCACCACCCAGATCTATACGCACTTGACCAGACAACATTTAAGAGAGGTTTATCAGAAAAGTCACCCCCGGGCTTGATACAGGAGGAGATGCAGAATTATTGACCGCGTTATAATAGTAATCCTGGACAGTATGGGAGTAGGGGAGTTGCCGGATGCCGCCGAGTACGGCGATGAAGAGAGCAATACCCTGGGCAATATCGCCCGGGCTGTGGGCGGGTTAGACCTTCCCCATTTTGAAAGCCTGGGATTGGGAAACATAACCCCTATAAAGGGGATAAAACCGGTACCTTATTGTCAGGCCGCATGGGGCAAGATGGCCGAGATGTCCTGCGGCAAGGATACCACTACCGGTCACTGGGAATTGATGGGGCTGGTAACCGAGCAGCCGTTTCCAGTTTATCCCCGGGGCTTTCCACCCGATTTGATCGAGAGATTTGAACAGGCGATTGGCCGGCGTGTTCTGGGAAACAAGGTGGCTTCAGGAACAGAGATAATTGATGAACTGGGCGCGGAGCATGTTAGCACCGGACGCCCTATCGTTTACACCTCTGCCGACAGCGTTTTTCAGATTGCTGCCCATGAAGAAGTAATACCTCTGGAGGAGCTCTACCGGATATGCCGGGTAGCCCGGGAGATGCTTACCGGCCCCCACGGGGTGGCCCGGGTAATTGCTCGTCCATTTCTGGGGGAACCGGGCAGGTTTGTGCGCACTGAGAACCGGAAGGACTATTCCCTGGAACCGCCCGGAATCACCGCCCTGGATCTCCTGGTGAAGCACGGCCATGAGACTACCGGGATCGGCAAGATAAAGGATATTTTCGCCGGACGCGGGATCACCCGTCACATCCCGAGCAAGAATAACGCTGCAGGTATAAGGCACATCATCGATGTTATCGATTCCCAGGTGCGGGGCCTGGTGCTGGCCAACCTGGTGGACTTTGACACGAAGTACGGCCACCGCAACGACCCGGAGGGCTATTCCTTGGCCCTACAGGAGTTTGATCGGGCCATACCGGAAATGACCAATCGGTTGCGGGATGATGATATCCTGGTCTTGACCGCCGACCACGGTTGTGACCCGACTACCTGCAGCACGGACCACTCCCGGGAATATGTCCCGCTTCTGGTTGTGGGGAAAAGAGTTCGGGGCGGAACCAATCTGGGAGTACGGGAGAGCTTTGCCGACCTCGGAAAAACCGTGCTCGAGCTACTGGGGGTAGAGGGAGAAGGCATGCCGGGGCAGAGTTTTGCCGGCCTCCTCTTCGGCTGACCGGGCGTTGCCGTTTGCTATCCTTAGAAGCGGATTAAAGCGACCGGCGGACCATAACCGTTTACCGTTAGAGCCGTTACCATCAACCGACAGCTATTTCGGGGAAAGAACCGGAGAGAATGGAACTTGACGCCAGGAGAAGGTGAGAATGTGAATGCCGAGGATATTATCCGGGCCAAACGCGATGGCCGGGAACTAACCAGGGACGAAATAAACTACTTTATCCACGGCCTGGTCAATGGCAGGGTAGCCGATTACCAGGCTGCGGCCTGGGCGATGGCGGTGTACTTTCAGGGAATGACTCCCCGGGAGACCAGTGATTTGGCCTTGGCTATGGCCTATTCCGGCGAGGTCATGGATCTGTCCGCCATTGAGGGCATAAAGGTTGACAAACACAGCACCGGGGGAGTTGGAGATAAAACCACCCCGGTGGTGGTTTCGCTGTGTGCAGCCGCGGGGGTGCCGGTAGCCAAGATGTCCGGCCGGGGTCTGGGCTTCACCGGCGGCACCATCGACAAATTTGAGTCAATTCCCGGATTTAGGACGGAGCTCAGCCAACAGGAGTTTATAGATCAGGTCAACCGCATCAAGGCGGCCGTTGTATCACAGACCGGCAATCTGGTACCGGCTGACAAAATACTATATGCCATCCGGGATGTTACCGCAACCGTGGACAGCATACCGCTGATCGCCAGCAGCGTTATGAGCAAAAAAATTGCCTCGGGAGCCGATGGCATCGTACTCGATATTAAAGTGGGCCAGGGAGCCTTCATGAAAGATCTTGACTCTGCCGCTCAGTTGGCAGAGAGCATGGTGGCCATCGGGCGGCAGGCCGGGCGCCGGGTAGCGGCCATCCTCAGCGACATGAACCGGCCGCTGGGTTGGGCAATAGGAAACGCCCTGGAGATCCAGGAGGCAGTAGATACCTTACGGGGCCGGGGTCCGGAGGATCTCGCGGAACTATGCAGTATTCTGGCTTCCTACATGGTTTACCTGGGAGGTGCGGCTCCGAGCGTTGAGGAGGCCCGTGCTAAAGTAGAAGGAATCCTGGCCGATGGAAAGGGTTACCAAAAGCTGTGCGAGATGGTGGCCTACCAGGGCGGGCAGGCCGAAGACCTGGAGAGGATAGCTGAGATTGATCCGGCTCGGCTGCAGGTGGAGATCCGGGCCGATCGGGCCGGTTACATCCAGAGACTGCGTACAGATGAGATCGGAAGGATTGTAATGCGTTTGGGTGCCGGGAGGGAAAGGGCCGGAGAACCGATTGACCATGCCGTGGGAGTTAAGCTGCGGCGTAAAACCGGCGACCTGGTGGAGGTTAACGACACCCTGGCGGTGGTTTATGCCAATGACCGGCAGCGGCTGGAGGAGGCCCGGAAGGCCTGGCCGCAGGTATATACCTGGGGAGAGGAGCCGCCCCGGCCAACACCAATAGTCCTGGGCACAATCGCCGACTAGCACGATCACCGGCCAACAATCGACGGTATAATGAACGGGGAAAGCCAATAGATATACTCTAAAAGACAAAGGAGGATTTTCTCATGTCCTTTAGAAAATGGCTTTCCTTGTTGCTGGTTACAGTTGTGATCGCAGTACTGTGCGGGCCCGCAGTCGGGGCGGCTGAGGCCCTGGATATCACAGCCGAATCCGTGATCCTGGTCGATGCTGAGTCCGGCAAGGTGCTGTATCAGAAGAACCCTGATAAACGACTGGCCCCAGCCAGTATGACCAAGCTTATGACCTTGGTGCTGGGGGTGGAAGCCCTAAAAGCAGACCGGGTCAACTATGATGAGACGGTGGTAGCCAGTGAAAACGCCTGGCGCCTTGGGGGGTCCCAGATTTACCTGGAACCGGGGGAGAAGATGAGCTACCGCGATATGATGGTGGCTATCGCCGTAGGCTCCGCCAATGATGCCTGTGTAGCAGTTGCTGAACATCTGGAGGGCAGCCATGAAGCCTTTGTGGAGAAGATGAACAAAAAGGCTGCGGAGCTGGGCATGAAGAATACTCACTATGTAAACTCCTATGGACTCCACGATCCCAACCACTACAGCAGCGCTCGGGACATGGCCATCCTGGGTCGATATGCCTTGAACTTCCCAGAACTCCTGGAATTGACTGCCATTAAGGAGTATGACCTGCGCGGCGGGGAGTTCAAGCTGTACAACACCAACAAACTCCTCTGGTGGTATGAGGGAGCCGACGGGTTCAAAACCGGCTGGCACAACGAGGCCAAGTATTGCCTGGTATCTACCGTGAAACGAAATAACCTGCGCCTGGTAGCCGCAGTAATGGGTTGTCCGGAGGCAAGAGGCAACTTCAGGGATTCGATGGCCATCTACAACTACGGGTTTGCTCGTTATGTCTATAAGGGTTTTGTCGACCAGGGTGCGGTGTGCGGTCTGACCCGGGTGGGCAAAGGAACCAGCGAGGCGGTGGAGGTGGTGGCTCAGAGAAGCATCGGTGCTACCTGCGAAAAAGGTCAGGAAAAACAGGTGACCTGGAAGCCGAATATCAAATCTTATGTAAACGCCCCGGTGAGAAAGGACGAGGTTTTGGGAGAGGCTCAGGTGTTCATCGACGGCAAACTGGTCAAGAGGGTACCGCTGGTGGCCGCCAAGGACGTTCCTCTGGCCTCACCCTTGAATACCATAAAAAAGGCCTGGAAGAAAATATTTCTGCTATAAATACCAAAATATGGGAGGACAAAGCCTTGCCTCTGTAGAATAAATCTTAAAAGCGAAGGAGGGAAGGCTTTTGCATGTTGAGATCGAAGCAATCCGTGATACGCTGATGGCCAGGATAAGAGGTGAGATTGACCTGGCGACGGCAGATGAACTGCGTGAGATAATTGATGGGAGATTAAAGAATAAGGGATACAAAGCGGTAATCCTGGACTTGAGCGGGGTTTCGTTCATCGACAGTTCAGGGCTGGGGTTTATCCTGGGGAGGTACAAAAAGATTAAGGGGCAAGGGGGCATGTTGTACATAGTGGGGGCCCGATCTTCCGTTTCCCGACTGCTGGAGGTCTCGGGGATCACGAAACTGATACCCGTTTATGCCAACGAACACGAGGTCATTCAAAGATAAGGGGGGGTTGTATTGGCGACAGGAGTTAAGAACTGGGTGAGATTTGAGTTCCCCAGCATCTCCGAGAACATATCTTTTGCCCGCGCCTGCGCCGCTGCTTTTGCGTCTCAGCTGGACTGCACCCTGGAACAGATCGAGGAACTGAAACTGGTAGTCTCGGAAGCGGTATCCAACAGTATCATACACGGATACGGCAGAGGCCGGGACGGGGTAGTGGTACTGGAAATCAAGCTGCGGGAAGAAAAGACCATCGACATCGTCGTGGAAGACAGGGGCTGCGGTATAGCCGATGTGGAGCAGGCAATGCAACCGGCCTACTCATCGGAGTCAGAGAGGATGGGTCTGGGGTTCGTTTTTATGAAGTCGTTCATGGAGGAGCTGGAGGTCACCTCTGAAGTAGGGGTAGGAACCAGAGTGCGGATGGTTAAATCCTTGCTTCCCGGCAGGGATGAACTCGGGGAGTAGGGAGGACAGGTAATGGCCGACACTCCTCACAAACAGCCGGTGCTGAACCATGAGGAGACACTCCGCCTGATCAGGGCCGCCCAAGCCGGTGACCAGGAAGCCAAGGAAAAACTGTACCAGGCAAACGTCGGTCTGATTTATCTAGTAATGGAGAGATTTAAGGGTACCAGAAATGAGTACGAAGATCTGTTTCAGGTAGGCAGTATAGGGCTGGTCAAAGCTATAGAGAGGTTTGACCCCAACTATGAGGTCAAGTTTTCCACCTATGCGGTACCGATGATCATTGGTGAAATTAGAAGGTTCCTGCGTGATGACGGCATCCTCAAAGTGCAGCGGGGCTTGAAAGAGATATATTACCGGGTCAAGTGGGCGGTGGAGAAGATAAGCGCTGAAACGGGGCGGGAACCGACCATTGGCGAAATCTCAGAAGTTCTGGGGATAGATAAGGAGGAGATCGTACTGGCTATGGAAGCCTGCCAGTCGCCGGCTTCAATCTACGACTTCCTCTCCAATCAGGACCGGGATAAGCTCAAACTGATTGATACCCTAGGTGGTGATTTTGAAAAGGAAGACTTCCTGGAACAGGTGGCACTGAGGGAAGCCCTGGAAAAACTGGATTACCGCGAACGGGAGGTCATCCTGCGGCGTTTCTTCAAAGATGAAACCCAGGTGGCCATTGCCAATGATTTGGGGATCTCCCAGGTCCAGGTCTCCCGCATTGAAAGAGCGGCTCTCAAGCGATTGCGGGGATTTCTCTCTGAGATCGGATAGTCGCTGGTTGGTTTGAGTTTTTGTATTTTCCCGGCGAAATAATTGTTGAGCCGTAAGAACCGAGTGTTCACAACATAGGTAAGATATCATGAAGAAAACCATCCCGGGCATTTTAGCCCGGGTTTGCTATACCAGATTATTTCACCGGGACTGCAGAAGATCCCGGTGAGCTGTGCCCGGTATAAACAAGTTCGCTTTGCAAGATAATTTCACCAGATCGCATACTTTCATTGCTAACGACCATACAACTGTATCCAGGGGATTTTACTGCGGGCCTTCCGATTAATACTCACTCATCATGAGTTGCGGCACTGACCAGATAGGCTCCCTGTTCTCCGGCAGAGGTGAAATTAAGGCTTGCTGCCCTTACCGCGGCCGAATAATTAATCACCCGCTCCATCTGAGGGGGGATGGTGAACGCTGTACTAGAATCAATAACCCTTACTCCCACCGGTTGCACAACCTCAACCGCGCCTACCAGGTTTCCATCTGTCTCGTTCCGAACCAGAAATGTGATCTGTTCTTGCCCGACCATGTTAATGAATGATGACTGTCTGGGAGCCCCAGTAAGGATTTCGAATGGATAGAACGTCGTGGTTCCACGGTACCAACGCACGGTTAATGAGGGCCACAGCCGACTGTCCGGAAAACGGGTGCTCCTAAAACCAAGGATATTGTTATTGGCGTTTTCCAGACCCCGCAGTGCGAAACCATTATTGGGTCTGGAACCGTTATACCAATTGATTACTATGCTAGTTACAATAGAAGATACTGTGGAGGGTGCAGGACCAGGAACCCCCTGCGACCCAATATCGGATACTGCCGGCTGGTTGTTGAAGGTAACAGTACTTTGATTCCAGGGCTCAAGTACATCCGTGACGCGTAAATCGGCAACACCGGGATTGTCATTGCGGTACATGGCTAGCTGCAGAGTCGCATTTTCAATGGAGCTGTTCGGCGGAATCCCATGATAAGGCGTGAATAAGTCAAACTGCAGTAAGCTCCGATAGATGTCATTCTCGTTTGTGAAACTGCCAACAAACAGGACATCCCCTTGGGTCCGGTTAAAGAAATTTCTGTCCGGATAAGCCGATGCAATATATACGTCCTGGACTGGAGAAAATGTTGTTTCAGGCACGATATCACCTCCTTCTTAACCTATCCTATTCAGCAAAAATGGAAGATAATACCATATTGATCCCATGATGGTTCGGGACGGCTCTCAGGCATTGCGCGGGCTGCATAAAGAAATTGGATAATTGCGCGGGAGGCCGGTCTATTACTGCTGGTGTGTATGACCGACCACAGTTGCAGATTATTCGATTCTACGAGTTTTATTCCAGGATCTGCTTATGCAGTCTACCGGGTGATGGGGGTTATAAAGTCCCGGGTTTTCCAGCATCTGATACAGTAGCTCAGGTATGCGTAGTCTTCCAGGGGGTTGGTATGGGGTTCTGATGAATGATGGCGGATGGTCACGTAATTGTACCTGTCGACCGAGAAGATCTTCCGGCCTGCGGCCAGGCAGTCCTTTTGAAACTCACTGTCCTCGCCGTAAGTAATATCACGGAATTTTATGTGCCGAAAAACCTCTTTTCTCACGATCATGGTGGCGCCGATAACATATGAGACATATGAGAACTGGGGATAGGCCTCATGGTAGGCCAGGGTAGAAATGTCCTGGAAGTAAATGAACCGGGCTGATTTACCCACGATATCGGCGTAAGTGTAGTCGAAGGCTGCCATTTCTCCGCCGAGGAAATTGGGGGCATAATAGTCGTCATCATCAAACTTGGCCACATAATCAAAACTGGCGTGTTCCACCGCGGAATTGTAGCACTCACCTAAAGAGACCTTTTCATCAAGCTGAAACACCTTAATTCCGCTATATCCTTTAACCCGCCATTGCCATTCTTTCCTGCTCATACTGTTGTTGTTGAGGATAATGATTAGTTCTTTGGGCTGGTAGCGTTGGCGCAGATAGCTCCGGATTACATTCTCCATACGGGAGGGGCGATTGGTGCACGTCATAATGGATACCCCTGGCGGATATGGCCGCTGGTAAACTACCGTGGCGCCATCCGGTTGTCCGCCGGGTAATCCCGGATAACATATAGGGTTTTTCTGCCGGCCACCGGTTTTGACCAAGTTTTGCTCCTCTCCCCAAAGGTCCCTCTCGGGGTTATTAACCTAGTATATGGTAAAGCGGTGAGGACGGTTACCGTTCAAAGGGACTGGAAGCCATTAGTTTTCACCACCATAATAAGCGTCACATAAGATGAGAAAAGAGAAGGCCTCTATTGTTAGAAAAGGAGAGAGAAGTGATTGCTCCGGGCATCAATTCTTATAACCTCTTTTATGAGACCGCACCTTCTGAGATGGAATCTGTTTTCTTTGGCCAGGCAGGAAATCGGGTTTGACTTCGAGACTATTGTTTTGAATGACGGCATCCCGGATGAAACGGAGGCCCTCTGCCGTGAATACCAGGATGTATTAAACCTTAAATACGTTTTCACGGGACAGAGAAACCAGAGGGGAGAGCTTCTTTACCGGGTTCCGGGTTTTGCTGTCAATATCGGGGCCCGCATTGCATCGGGGGACATCCTGATCATCTCATGTGCGGAGATGTTTCATATCAATAATACCATCGGACTGCTCACGGCTCCTCTGGGCTGCGATCCGCGGCTCATGGCTACCGCTATCGGTATGGATGATGACGGTTCGTTTCTTGACTACCTTAATGAAAAACACGGGAGATTCGACTACCAGGCCTATCACTACCGGTATCCCCGATTAAACACCAGTCTTCCCTTCCTGATGGCCGTTCACCGTGATGAATTTTTCGCCATTGGTGGATACGACGAGGATTTTACCGGATTTGCCTATGACGATAATGATTTTGTGGAGCGGCTGCTGGCCAACGGCTGCCGTCTCTGTCTGACCCAGGCCAAGACCATCCACCTGTACCATGTAAGGCATGATCTCGGCTTGGAGCAGTCACCGGAATACCTGTATAACCAGAATCTTTATCTCTGCCGCAAGGGGCAGATTGTGCGCAATATCGGCAGAGGATGGGGTAAGATTATACCTCATACTGCGCAGCCAAAATTCTGATAAACGGGGGGCTATTCCCATGCCGATAAATATTCCGGCCAGCGGGGCAACCCACATATCCGAGTTTTACGGCGACCGTAACCCCATGGCCGTGGATCGTAATCTCTATATAAGTCGGTTTCAAGGAGTGGGCGATAGATACCGCTCGCTGGTCAGGTTTGATCTCCGGCACCTGTCGGAGCTTCTACCAGCCGGTGCTGCGGTGGGCAGCGCTTACCTGCAGCTGACGGTTACGCGCAATGACATTCCGTCGGGGAGTATCAGTGCCGACATTTGGTGCTGTCATGAGGACTGGGATCAGGCAGGTGTAACCTGGAATAACCAGCCGGTCACGGCGGAGAACCCTGATATAACTTTCACCATACCTGCAGGGTGGATGGGAATGATGACTCTGGACGTAACTACCCTGGTCAGGGACTGGATCGACGGCCACTATTCGAATTACGGGTTTATGCTCCGGGGTGACGAAGATAACAGCCGGATAGTAGCTTTCAGTCCCGAGGTGTACCTGGTCATTGTACCCTCGAAGGAAAGATTTGCGGGGCCGGAGGTGCTGGGTGACACCGTGCTGATAGATTACCCGCTGCGCCCCGAGCCCCGGTATGGATACGGCAAACCCCCTCATTCCCGGTTAAATCACCTGCTCAACCGCAACCGACCAACCTATATAAAAAACCTTGAATATATTTGGGGTCTGAGAGCTTTGTTCCGAGAAATTCCCGCGGCAGTGGAGGAACCGGCTTCCATTCCCCGGTGGCACAACCCGTGGATTTCCGGCTTTGATGCCATAACTCTTTGTAGTTTTCTGGCTCGGAACAACCCCAGGAGGTATGTGGAAATAGGATCCGGGGAGTCAACCCGTTTTGCCCGCTGGACGATAAACCGCCTGCAGTTGCGGACCAGGATAACCTCCATTGATCCTAACCCGCGGGGTGAGATTGACAGCCTGTGTGACCGTCTACTCAGGAAACGAGTCGAAAACATCGATCTGAGTATCTTTTCCGAGCTCCAACCTGGTGACATAATTTTTGTTGATTCCTCCCACCGGGTCTTAATGAATTCTGATGCCACTGTGGTTTTTCTCGATGTTTTGCCCAACCTCCGGCCGGGGGTGTTGGTCCATTTCCATGACATATTCCTCCCCGACGATTACCCGCCGGAATGGATTGGCCGCTATTACTCGGAACAGTACCTTCTGGCCGCCTATCTGCTGGCCGGGGGAGAGGCAATCGAGGTGCTGCAGCCAAATCACTTCATCAGCCGTGATCCCGAGCTATCGAGATTCCTGGCACCACTTTGGGAGGATATGCCTCATATTACCGGACACGGGGCGTCTTTCTGGTTTAGGGCCGACGCAGGGTCAGCAAGGGCTGCCTGGGAAGCGGTATAATCCAACCGGCGGGGATAGAGAGGACTAAAGTTGGGGGTGCTGATTTGAAGATCCTGGTTACCGGGGGCAAGGGTGTTGTTGGTACTGCGCTGGTTAGGTGTCTGAAGAGACGGGGACATGAGGTATGGGTGTGTGACCTGAAGCACAGCCATGAGGAAAGGTATATGCGCTGTGATGTCGCTAAATACAGGCAGCTCCTTCAGGTTTTTGAAAAGCAGGAGTACGATTTGGTTTACCACCTGGCGGCTGAGTTCGGCAGGTGGAACGGTGAGGATTACTATGAAGACCTGTGGGTGACCAACTGCATAGGCACCAAAAACATGCTGCGTCTGCAGGAAAAATTCGGATTCAACATGGTTTTTGCCAGCAGTTCCGAAGTATATGGCGATTACCGGGGGCTGATGAGAGAAGAGGTAATGGACAGTGAGGAGATCCGGCAGCTGAACGATTACGCCCTATCCAAGTGGGTTAACGAACTGCAGATCATGAATGCCGAGCTGATGTGCGGCAGCCCGACCGTCAGAGTCAGGCTGTTTAATACCTACGGTCCGGGTGAATACTACACACCTTACCGGAGTGCGATCAGCATATTCGCCTATAAAGCCTTGCATGACCTGCCTTACACCGTCTACCTCGGCCACCGGCGAACCTCCCTGTATATCGAAGACTGTGCCGAGTGTCTGGCAAATATTGTTGAGAACTTTCGAAGGGGTGAGGTTTACAACCTGGCGGGGCAGGAGGTTCATGACATGAAAACGGCCTCCGACCTGGTTCTCGAGTACCTGGGCAAAGACGACCGCCTGGTAAACTACGTTCCCGAGGAAAGGTTCACGGTTCGGGACAAGATTCCTGATAACAGCAAAGCTGTGAGATTGCTCGGCCTTAACCCCAGAGTCAGCCTACGTGAGGGAATAGCAAGGACCGTTGATTGGATGAAGGAGGTATATCAGCCGGCACGGCGCTAAATCAGCCTCTGGCGGCGGTTACGGGGAGTAGCGTCCTTTCCGCTCCGGGGTCATCGGAGGATAACTTCACTAAAAACGTACATAATACCTAAAGGAAATGTGCCGGAACTCGGGAAAGCAGGTAACCTTGAATTGGCATAATCCGGGGACGGTTTTTAACTGTCTTGCCGCAGCGGGACGGTTCAAAACCGTCCCGCTGTATCAGCGACCAATTGATGGAAAGGCTGAATCCATATGGCCGGCAAGAAGATTGGCTTGCAGAGTATAGCCTATAACAATCCCCCACAGATTGCATCCTGGGCTTCAATTGTCGGCCCGATGGAAGGGAAGGGTCCATTCGGCAGTCAGTTTGACTGGGTGATGGAAGACTACCTTTTCGGCACCAGGTCCTACGAAGAGGCTGAGGGCAAGATGCTAAAAGAAGCCCTGCGGTTAGCCGCCCACAAGCAGGGTCTGCAGGAAAGGGAGATTGAAGTTGTATTAGCCGGAGATTTCCTGAACCAATCCCAAGCATCCAATTATGCGGGGCGCGAACTTTCGCGACCTTTTCTTGGCATCTACGGAGCCTGCACCACTCTGGTGGAGGGCATGATACTGGCGGGAATGCTCATCGATGGGTCATTTTACGACTGCGTTGCGGTAGGTGCAGTAAGCCATTATCACACCGCTGAACGTCAGTTGCGCCTGCCCATCGAACTGGGTGGGGGCAAGCTGGCATCAGCCCAGTGGCCGGTAACCGGTGCCGGGGCGGTGATACTGCAGCGGTTACGGGACCAGCCCCGAATTACAGTTGCTACCATTGGCAGGGTGGTGGAAGGGGAGCGTCCGGGAGTCAGCGACCTGGGAGCAGCCGTAGCGTCAGCCGCTGCCGACACATTAATAACTCATTTTAAGGACCTGGGCCGGGGGCCGGACTACTATGACCTGATTGTTACCGGGGATCTGGGGAAACTGGGCTCTGCTTTGATGGAGGAGTTATGCCTGGTCGCCGGTTATTACCTCGGGGAGAAGTATACTGACTGCGGGATCGAAATCTATGATAAAGAACAAAACATACTGGCGGGCGGTAGAGGATGTGGGAGTCTGGCGGCGATGGCATGCGGGCCTTACCTTAATAACTTGACAGCAGGAAAGATGAGACGCTTTCTCCTGGTCGGCACCGGGGCCATGATGGTGGAGCAGGGCGGTTCCATTCCCGGAATAGCTCATGCGGTTGCCATCGAAACCGGGTAATTGGCGGCTCAAAGATTACCGGGCCGGCATCCAGGTACAGAACAACGGTTCTATGGCAATTGTTGGGCCCGGCAATGTCGGGTAGATGAGATACATATCGTGGTCTCCATTTTCCCACCCGGATGGCAAGTATTCTGCTGCACCTGAACCTGGAAAGGGTGAAAGCTTGAAAAAACGAGTGATTCTGGTTACTGATGGCGATGAAAATGCACAGGAGGCCATTATCCAGGCCTGCAAGAATTTAGGTCTTTACCCTTTGCTCAGTTCGGCAGGAAATCCAACCCCTTTAACGGGTGAGAGGTTGCTCTGGGAGATCAAGCAGGCTCCATATGACCCGGTAGTGGTGTTGCTGGATGACCGGGGAGTGGTAGGAGAGGGCAAGGGGGAGAGGGCATTAGAACAACTGCTGCTCGCCGAGAGTCTGGATGTACTTGGGGTTATTGCCGTGGCTTCCAATACCGACCGTGCCCGGGGAATTGAGGTAACTGAGTCAGTGGATCGCCATGGACGCGTTACCCGCCAGCCGGTAGATAAATATGGAGAAAAGGAGCCGCCCGGCCACCGCTTTCTGGAAGGGGATACCTCTGAAATCCTGGCCCGCTTCCCCGAAGTAAAGGTAATCGGAGTAGGGGATCTGGGAAAGATGAAAGGTAGAGATGACCCGGCACATGGAGCGATGATAACGACCAGGTGCTTGCAAGAGTTGACAGGCGATTGACTGGTATAGCCCGACCCTTCGGGTAAAAGAACAGGTGGAAACATGAGAGTTGGAATTCCCAGAGGATTATTCTTTTATCACCTCTATCCGCAGTGGAAAACGTTTTTTAATTATCTGGACTGGGAGGTGGCAACCTCCCCTCCCACCAACAAGAAGATGGTCGAGGCCGGGGTAATGATGGCGGTGAGCGAGGCCTGTTTCCCGGTAAAGGTGCTCTATGGTCATATTCTGGAACTGGCGGGCAGGGAAGTTGATTACATTTTCATGCCCCGCCTGGTGAGCATTGAGCGGCGAAGCTATATCTGCCCCAAGTTTATGGGAATCCCCGATATGCTGCGGGCCCAAATCCAGGGATTACCGCCCCTAATCGACCTGTGCATCGATGTGAGTCGTAATGAAGGGGACCTGTATCGAGAGCTGGATCGCTGGTCAAAAAAGATGGGGCTGAAATCGGGACGGGTTAGGAAGGCCTGGAATGATTCCACCCGTGCAACATGCGAACTGGAAGCCATATGCCGCCAGGGCCATACTCTGGGGGAGGGGATAGGTGTATGGGAGGGCAAACCGGCAGCAAAACGGGGTACCGGTGATCTGACCATTGGTGTTCTGGGCCACTGCTATGCGCTGAATGACCGCTTAATCAGTCTGGGGTTGTTCGAACGTTTGCGGGAAATGGGGGCTGCTGCCGTTACCAGTGAGATGCTCGATCCCCAACTAATTGAAGAGGCAGCCGCCAGGCTGCCGAAAAGGGTCTTTTGGACTGTGGGACGGACGATGGTAGGCACCGCCCTCCTGCTCGATCAAAATCCGGGTGTTGATGGAATGATATATCTGACATGCTTTGGCTGCGGATCGGATTCCATGATGGCAAAGATTATCGAACACCGTGTGAACAAGCCGTTTATGCTGCTTACCGTTGATGAGCACAGCGGCGAAGCCGGTGTAGTAACCCGGCTGGAAGCATTCTGCGATATGCTGCGGAGAAAAAGGAGGCTGGAGCTTGCGCATAACCTTTCCCCATATGGGGAATTCCTATATAGCCATTAGCTCGCTGTTGAAGGAACTGGGACTTGATGTAGTGGTCCCGCCGCCGTGCAGTAAGCGGACTCTGGAGTTGGGGATTCGTTATTCTCCGGAGTTTGTCTGCCTGCCGTTTAAGATCAACCTGGGTAATTACCTGGAAGCCATGGACCAGGGAGCAGAAGCTATTCTGATGGCAGGTGGTTGGGGACCGTGCCGGTTTGGCTATTATGCCCAGGTGGAACGGGATATTCTCCAGGATCTGGGCCGGGAGTTTAACATGGTGATAATCGAAGCACCCGACTCGAAGCTGCCCAGCCTGCTGAATCAGGTACGGCAGATGGGAATCAAAACCTCCTGGTTTCAGGTTTGGTCGGCAATACGCCTGGCCTGGGAAAAACTGAAAGCCGTTGACCGTTTGGAGGCACTGCAGCACTACTGGTTACCCCGGGTGGCTGACAAGAGCCGCTGCGAGAGCATGGTTGACGCCGGGCTGAAATCGGTTGATGGGTGCGGCGAGCTGCGAGAGATGGCCGCGCTTGTTGATAAAGTTGACCGGGATTTGTCCGGGTTAGGGCGGGATGTGGATAATAACAACCCGATCCGGATAGGATTGGCAGGTGAGATCTATACCCTTTTGGAGCCCTTTGCCAATTACTACCTGGAACGTCAACTGGGCCGAATGGGGGTTGAGGTTGTAAGAGATGTAAACCTTACCCAATGGGTAAATGACCACCTTTTTGGGGGGGTCCTACCATCTGCTCCCAGCCTGCACACGACCCTGCCGCTGGCCACGCCCTACCTGCAGTACTGGGTGGGCGGGCATGGACGGGAAACCGTAGCCAGCACCGTCGGCTATGCGCGCCAGAAACTGGATGGAGTAATCCAAGTGGCTCCCCTGACCTGCATGCCGGAGATTGTAGCCCAATCAGTGCTCGAGAAGGTCCAGGAGGAAGAGGGGATTCCGGTCATGACCATGTATTTTGATGAGCATGCCGGAGAAGTTGGGATTATCACCCGGCTGGAGGCGTTCCTGGATATGATCAGATGGCGAAAAATGAAAACGGGAGATACCGATGCTAAAAATTTATCTGGGAGTAGACGTAGGCTCTGTCAGCACTAATCTGGTGGCTCTTGATTCCCAGTTGAAGGTTCGGGAGACGGTTTACATTAGAACCATGGGACATCCGGTAAAGGCCACTCAGCAGGGATTTAAGGAACTGCAGTCCCGACTGCCGCAGATTGAGGTCCTGGGAGTCGGAGCTACCGGCAGCGGTCGTAATCTGGTGGCTGCCATGTTAGGAGCCGATGAAGTTAAGAATGAAATCACCGCCCATGCGGTAGCGGCTACCCATTTCCATCCCGAGGTTCGTACCGTTTTTGAGATCGGCGGACAGGATTCAAAGCTCATACTGCTGCGGGATGGGGTGGTAATCGACTTCGCCATGAATACCGTGTGTGCGGCCGGAACCGGTTCATTTCTGGATCAGCAGGCCCTGCGCCTCAGTATACCAATTGAAGAGTTCGGCTGCTGGGCGGCCAGGGCTCGGCAACCGGTACGAATCGCCGGCCGGTGTGGAGTTTTTGCCGAGTCCGACATGATTCACAAGCAGCAGATGGGCTATCCGACCGAAGAGATAATCGCCGGACTGTGCGAAGCCTTGGCCCGCAACTACCTTAACAACCTCGGGAAAGGGAAGGAGATCCTGCCTCCGGTGGTATTCCAGGGGGGGGTAGCCGCTAATCTGGGCTTGAAGCTGGCTTTTGAAAAGATGCTCACTACTGAGATCATGGTGCCCGAGTACTACAATGTCATGGGAGCAATTGGAGCTGCGCTGCTGGCCGCCGAGTCCGTAAAAGACCGCCAATCCTCGTTTAGGGGTGCCGATTTCATCCTGGATGGTGAGTTTGAGACCCGGAGCATGGAATGCAACGGGTGTCCCAACCAGTGTGAAGTAGTTTCAATTCACCGCCAGGGACAGGTGCTGGCTTACTTCGGAGACCGCTGCCGCCGCTGGGATGCGTCACTCAAGAGCAGTAAAGTAGTCAGCCGGGAGTTGAAAAAAACAGCCCGGCAGCCGGTTTTCAAAACCCGGGAGCGCTTAAGCCGGTAGCTCTGATCAGCGGCGAAAGGTCCGGCTCGTTGACTGCTGACCGGCTGCGGGAACCTTCACCAAAAGAAATATGCTTTACCGGTTGTCGGCTGGAATATCTGATGTTACAATATAGAGGTCAAAATAAAAAATACTAGCTGAGAGGAGATTAGTGGAGATGAGATCAGATGTGCTTTCCAAGATCATCCTGCCTGAGGAAAAGTTGCCGAAATTCTGGTATAACGTCCAGGCAGATATGCCCAACCTGCCCGCACCGGCGCTTAATCCGGTTACCAAAAAACCTTTGACTCCGGAGGATCTGTTGCCGATCTTCCCCATTGGGGTTCTGGAGCAGGAAGTATCTACCGAACGCTACATCGAGATACCGGCGGAAGTGAGGGAGATCTACAAGATCTGGAGGCCGTCACCGCTGTACCGCGCTCGGCGCCTGGAAAAGGCTCTGGATACACCCTGCCGCATTTATTACAAGTATGAGGGTGTAAGTCCGGTGGGCAGCCACAAGCTGAACAGCGCCATACCCCAGGTGTTCTACAACAAGATCGCCGGCAAGAAACGGCTGGCGACTGAAACCGGTGCCGGCCAATGGGGAACCGCACTGTCTTTGGCCACCAACATGTTCGGCCTGGAATGTACCGTTTACATGGTTAAGGTAAGCTATGAGCAAAAACCCTACCGCAAATCGGTTATGGAGGTTTACGGCGCCGAGGTCATTGCCAGTCCCAGTAACCGTACCGAAGCCGGGCGCCGGGAGCTGCAGAGGAACCCGGATTCCACCGGCAGTTTGGGAATGGCCATTAGCGAAGCGGTGGAGGACGCCCTGGGACGTGACGACACCAATTATTCCCTGGGCAGTGTCCTGAATCACGTATGTCTGCACCAAACAGTTATCGGGCAGGAGACCAGGATGCAGTTGGAGATGGTTGATGAATACCCCGATATCATAATCGGCTGTTGCGGAGGCGGGACCAATTTTGCCGGCCTTGCGTTCCCCTTCGTTCCTGACAAACTGGCGGGAAAGAACATAAGGCTGATGGCGGTTGAACCTTCAGGCTGTCCAACCCTTACCCGTGGTCAGTTTGTCTATGATTACACCGATGTGGCCTGCCTGACACCGATCAGCCGGATGTATACCCTGGGGAGAAACTATGCGCCACCTTCAATCCACGCCGGCGGCTTAAGGTACCACGGGGACTCCCCTCTGGTAAGCCAGCTGTACCATGATGGCATAATTGAGGCGACTGCGGTTGACCAGCGTCCGGTATTCGAAGCGGCCATTCTGTTCGCCCGCAATGAAGGAATTTTACCGGCACCGGAATCATCCCACGCCATCCGCGCGGCTGTTGACGAGGCTCTCAAGTGCAGGGAGAGCGGTGAGAGCAAGTGCATCGTCTTCGGTCTGAGCGGCCACGGTCACTTTGACCTCAGTGCCTACGATGAGTACCTGTCCGGCAGAATGGTGGATGTGGAGATCCAGGATGAGCTCCTGGAAAAGAGCCTGTCGGATCTGCCTTAACGCTCTAAGAGGGCGAAAGGTTTCAAAATAAGCCACAGCATGATGAGGAGAGAAGTCAGGTTAGGCTTCTCTCCTTTTTATTTTTCGGCGCGATACTGATCAGGAACAGACAAAAATTTGAAAATATGGTATCGTCGGTATACTGGACGAGGATGTAATGATAGTACCGTGGGTGCCGGCAAAACTATGGTCCGTATGGCCGTTTTTTAATTCTATCTCCGCCTGGGGAACTCTCGTACACAGTATCGCTGCGATTATATTTGCCTTCTTCTTTCTGAGCTCGTTTTCTAAGACTGAGACCGGTTCCCAATAGGGTTATCAGTAAAACCCGTCGGGTTGATGCTGGTCCTCACCGGCTTCTCAGACTGTGGAAGTGTTCCCGGCCCAGGTCAGTAATAGGATTTGATCCCGGCTTATATAATAATGGTGTGATGGGTTCAAATCGGAACCGGGGTGGGGGAATCAAAGTGATTAAGGCACTCTCACTGGACGGCGGGGGAATACGAGGGATAATCCCGGCCATGGTGCTGGCCGAAATCGAGAAACGCACCCGTAAACCTGTATCGGAGCTCTTCGACCTGATAGCCGGGACCTCAACCGGCGGGCTTCTGGCATTGGGACTCACCAAACCGGGGCCGGGAGGCGGACCTGAGTATACGGCCGCGGATATGGTCAGGCTATATGAAAACTGCGGCCGCGAGATTTTTTCGCGTTCCTGCCGGCACCGGGTAGCCTCTCTGGGGTTTCTGGCCGACAGCAAGTACCCGCCGGATGGGATGAGAAAGGTGTATGCCCGGTATTTTGGGGCCGCCCGTCTAAAAGAGGCCCTGTGTGATGTGCTGCTTACTGCTTACGAGATTGAGCTCCGCACCCCGTTCTTTTTCCGCAGCAGCCGCGCCCGAGAAATCCCGGAGTACGACTACACCATGCAGGATGTGGCCTTTGCCGCCACCGCCGCCCCCACCTACTTCTCCCCCTATAAGATTGATATTGAAGGCGGCTCCCGATACTACGCCCTGATAGATGGCGGGGTGTACGCCAATAACCCCGGGATGTGCCTTTATGCCGAGGCCCGTAATACCCGCCCCGGGAAGGATATGCTGATGGTTTCCCTGGGAACCGGGCAGCAGAAAACAGTCTTTCCGTATGCAGAGGCTGAAAAATGGGGACTGGCCGGCTGGGCGCGGCCGCTGATGAACATAGTATTTGACGGGGTGAGCGATACGGTGGATTACCAACTGCGCCTCCTGCTTCCAGCCTCCATACATGACGGTCCCCGCTATTACCGGTTACAGCCGCAGATGAGACAGGAGAGTCAGTTGGACGATGTCAGTCCGGAAAACATCAAGAGGCTGAAGATGATAGCCAGGAAGCTAATTGAGCATTACAGCACGTCCCTGGACCGGCTGTGCCACCAGTTGCTGCATCATTAAAACAGCCCCTGTTTTTCAGGACGACACAGTTTGACACCGATTTTAGGGGAATGATAAAATAACCCCGTGACTTTGATGGCTATTGGCGGTACAATAGCTGTTTTATTTTGGGGGTTGGAGTGATAACGTGAAGCTGCAAGGAACTATGAGGATAAATGAGGCTGGTCACCTGGAGATCGGTGGAGTTGATACCCTGGACCTGGTCAGGGAATTTGGGACTCCGCTCTATGTCCTGGATGAGCAGGCCTTCCGGGAGAACTGCCGGAAGCTGAAAGAAGCCTTTGCATCGGCGGGGGACAGCCAGGTGATTTATGCCAGCAAGGCATTGTGCACCATGGCTACCTGTCTTCTGGTGAAAGAGGAAGGACTGGGGTTGGATGTGGTATCAGGCGGCGAATTACATACCGCACTGGCAGTAGATTTTCCGGTGGAAAAGATATATTTCCACGGCAATAACAAGACTCCGGAAGAGATTGAGATGGCGGTCAAAAACCAGGTCGGGGTTATCGTGGTTGACAACTTTTATGAGATGGAACTGTTAAACCGGATCTGCCAGAGATTTGGGCGGGAGCAGAGAATAATCCTGCGTATCAGCCCGGGGATTGAAGCCCACACCCATGAGTACATCAAGACCGGTCAAATAGACTCCAAGTTTGGGTTCACCCTGCCCGGTGGTCAGGCCCTGGAAGCGGTAAAGCGCTTAAGAGATTATCCTTTCCTGGTTTATGACGGCCTTCACTGCCATATTGGTTCGCAGATATTTGAGATGCAATCGTTCGCCCACACCGCAGAGGTCATGATGGCTTTCGTCGCCCGGATCCGGGAAGAAACCGGGCTTGTAACCGCAGAGCTCAACCTAGGCGGCGGGTTTGGAATCTACTACTATGAAGGGGATAGACCGGTCCCTCCGGAGGCCTGGGTGCAGGCGGTCATGCCCTGTGTTAAGGAAAAGGCCACCGAGTTTGGGGTGCCGGTCCCTCGGGTGGTGGTGGAGCCAGGACGGGCCATCGCGGGTCCCGCCGGAACTACCCTGTACACCGTGGGCTCTTATAAAGATATTCCGGGAATCCGCAGGTATATCGCGGTTGACGGGGGAATGGGGGACAACCCCCGCCCGGCCCTGTATGGTTCAAAGTATGAGGCGACACTGGCCAACAAGGCCAATCAGGCGCCGGAAGAAACTGTATCCATAGCCGGCAGGTGCTGCGAATCAGGGGATATGCTGCTCTGGGACATTAAACTCCCCCGGGTGGAACCCGGCGACATCCTGGCGGTTTTCTCGACCGGAGCCTACAACTATGCCATGTCCATGAACTACAATCGCATTCCCCGCCCGGCTATGGTTCTGGTGGGAGATGGCCAGGCCGACCTGATCCTGCAGCGTGAAACCTATGATGACCTGATACGAAATGATATAGTACCGGCCCGGCTTCGATAGTCGACAAAAATATACGCTTAACCGAGACAAAGCAAGGGAACGGTCCTCTGCTTCATTTATGAGAAGCTTTTATGCGGTTACGAAGGACGTGTACGATGGCTACCCATTGAGGTATACTGATTTTATAATGAAATACTTTTGGCTTTTTTGGAGGAATAGTTTTGTCCGTAGGTATATCACAAATTCTGTTTTCATTTGTCGGCGGTTTGGGATTATTCTTATTCGGCCTTCGTTTCATGTCTGATGGTCTGCAAGCGGTGGCCGGAGACCGAATGCGCACGATTCTTGAAAAAGGAACCAGCAGCCCGATCAGAGGGGTCTTTACGGGTTTACTGGTTACGGGTCTAATCCAGAGCAGCAGTGCTACGACGGTGCTCACCGTCGGCTTGGTAAACGCTCAAATGCTTACTCTGCGCCAGGCCATCGGCGTGATAATGGGTGCAAACATAGGCACTACCGTGACCGTCTACCTGATTGGTTTCAACCTGCAGGATTACGCCCTGCCCATACTGGGCTTGGGGGCTCTGATATACCTGTTCGCCAAGGTCAAGAGGACCCAGATGATAGGACAAACGTTGTTTGGTTTTGGCGTCCTTTTCTTTGGATTGAATCTCATGGGAACCGGGATGGCGCCTCTGAAGGATGTCGCCTTCTTTACCTCCTTGATGACCAGTATCGAGAACAATGCTTTAATAGGGGTGGCCATCGGAGCATTGATGACCATGATCATACAAAGCAGCAGTGCAACCATTGGTGTACTGCAGCAGCTGGCGTATCAGGGAGCGATAACCTATCAACAGGCAGTGCCGATTCTTTTCGGCGACAATATCGGTACCACCATTACGGCCTTGCTGGCGAGCATTGGAACCAGTCTCGCCGCCAGGAGGACAGCCCTTACCCATACCCTGTTCAATGTGATCGGTACCTTGATTTTCCTTCCCTTATTCTTAATGGGGTATTTTGAAAAGCTGGTCGCTTTGTTCACCAATTATTTGTTTGTTTTCCTGCCCGGTTTTGTCGGCACCTGGGAGACGCTGAACATTAAACTGCAGATCGCTCAAACCCATGCGGTCTTTAATATCAGCAACACCATGATACAACTGCCGTTTGTAGCGGTGCTGGCGTGTATAGTTACGCAGTTGATTCCGGGCAGAGAGGAAGATCTCGATCCTTACAGGCCCAAATTTATCGACCGCCGGTTCTTGAGCAATCCCTCCCTGGCCCTGGCCCAGGCGAAAAGGGAGACTCTGCATATGGCATCGATGGCCTTTGAGGCCTTCAATAATGCCATCGATCATTTCTACAACCCCCGGGAGGAAACCCTGGAGAAGAGCATGGCTCTGGAAGCCGGGATCGATCGGCTGGAACGAGAGATAACTGATTTTGTGGTGGTGGCCTCACGGAAGCAGTTATCAGCGGCGGAATCGGTCAGCGCCAATATAATTCTGCAATCCCTCAATGATATCGAGCGGATTGGCGACCATTGCGAGAATATTATAGAACAGGCAGATTATGCCCAGAAAAACCAGGTCAATTTCTCCGGTGAGGCCCAGGAAGAAATGCATAGCATAATTGAGATTACCAAACAAGCATTGATTTTAGCCTACCAAACCCTGGAACACCATGATGTTTCGGCGGCGAGACAGGTCCTGCCTCTGGAAGAAAAAATAGACGAACTGCAGGAGAATTACCGCAAAAACCACATTCGCCGGCTTAACGAAGGCATATGCAATGGCAGTAACGGGGCTGTGTTCCTGGATATGTTGACCAACCTGGAACGGATTGGCGACCATTGCCGCAATATAGCGCAGTATATTCTGGAGGAAGCCTCATAAACACTTCCATCCTGCCATAAGGAATACTCCTTGTCCGATTATCCTGGAGCCGTTTTAACCTCCTGGGTCTTTTTTCAAAGGAGCGTTGTTCTTTCCAACAGCCTGGGGGTCTTGCGTTCTGCTCTTTTGGGATCGGCTGTCAAGTCCTGTATCAGACCAAAAGACTGCTATGGCCGGAAAGGCCTGCAATTGGTCATTCCCGGAAACTAAGACAACCCCTTGAATTCAAGAAAGATTTAAGTTATATATATTTATCGAAAATGATACCCGTTACGGGTCCTAATAGTAATTTTGTGAGGTGTTTTGCTGTGGAAAAGATTCAATTTAAGACTGAATCAAAACGACTATTGGACCTGATGATCAATTCGGTCTACACCAACCGGGAAATCTTTTTACGGGAATTAATCTCCAATGCCAGTGATGCCATCGACAAAATGTATTTTCGCTCTCTGACCGACCAGAACGTGGGTCTGGACCGGGAAGATTTTTTTATCAGAATTGAGGTTGATAAAGAAAACCGGACGCTCACCGTAGTCGATAACGGCATCGGCATGAACCGGGACGAACTGGAAAACAATCTCGGAACTATTGCTCACAGCGGATCACTGGCATTCATGAAGGAAAACCCGGGGGTCGAAGACATTGAAATCATCGGCCAATTCGGGGTTGGCTTTTATTCGGCCTTCATGGTCAGTAAACGCCTTACCGTGATTTCCCGGGCTTATGGTTCCGATCAGGCCTTCCAATGGGAATCCGAAGGACTGGATGGCTATACCATAACCCCTGCCGGCAAGGATACTGTAGGGACGGCGGTCATTCTGAGTCTCAAGGAAAACACCGAAGAGGACAACTACGACGAGTATTTGGATACTTACCGGATCAAGTCGCTGGTTAAGAAGTACTCCGACTATATCCGCTATCCCATAAAGATGGATATTGAGAAGCGGCGGCTCAAAGAAGGCAGTGACAATGAGTATGAAAGCTACACCGAGACTGAAACCTTAAACAGCATGGTTCCCATCTGGCGTCGCCAGAAAAACGAATTAAGCGATGCTGACTACCATTACTTCTACCGGGAGAAGTTTTTTGAGTTCGAGGATCCCTTGCGGGTTATTCATAGCAGCACCGAAGGCAAAGCAACCTACAATGCGCTCCTGTTCGTTCCGGCCCGGATTCCATTTGATTATTACAGCAAAGAGTATGAAAAAGGCCTGCAGCTCTACTCCAACGGGGTATTAGTCATGGAGAAATGCCCCGACCTGCTGCCGGATCATTTCAGCTTTATCAAGGGGCTGGTCGACTCGCAGGACCTTTCCCTGAATATATCGCGAGAGATGCTGCAGCATGATCGTCAATTAAAGCTCATCGCTCAGAGCCTGGAAAGGAAGATTAAGAGTGAACTCCTGGCCATGTTGAACAACGAGCGCGAAGCCTATGAGAAATTCTTTAAGAACTTCGGTCTGCAGCTGAAATGGGGTGTTTACAACAACTTTGGTGCCCATAAAGAACTCCTGAAGCCCCTGCTCATGTTCCATTCCTCACGGGAAAAGAAGCTGGTCACCATTGAGGAATATATTTCGCGGATGAAGGAAGACCAAAAGTATATCTATTATGCCTGCGGCAAAAACATCGACAGCATTGACCGCCTCCCCCAAACGGAACTGGTCAAGGACAAGGGATATGAAATCCTGTATCTGGTCGACGATATTGATGAGTTTGCCCTGAAAATGCTCCACGATTACGATGGCAAAGAGTTTAAGTCCGTTTCCAGCGGCGACCTGGGTTTGGAGACCGAGGAAGAGAAAGAGTCGGCTCAGAAACAGGCTGAGGATTACAAAGAACTGTTTACCTTTATGAAGGAGGCTCTCAATGGCAAGGCCAAAGAAGTGCGCCTCTCCCCCCGGCTTAAATCCCATCCGGTCTGCTTGACCAGTGAGGGAGCACTGTCGTTGGAAATGGAAAAGGTGCTAAACTCACTGCCTTCGGAACACAAGGTCAAGGCGGATCGGATTCTGGAGATTAACGCCGGCCATCCCATTTTTGAGACCCTTAATAAGCTGTACGAGGCTGACAGGGACAAGCTGAAAACCTATAGTGAAATCCTCTATAATCAGGCCCTCTTGATTGAAGGCCTGCCGCTTGAAGACCCGGTGGCCTTTTCCAATGCGGTTTGCGATCTGATGGCGGAAAAGGTGTAATTCGGAGGGCAGTAAAACCAAACGCATGACCACTTTAATGGAGAACGAGGGAACCCGGTTACGGGCTCCCTCGTTGATTTTCCGGCGGTACAGCTGCCGGAGCCGTGTTCATTTTCTTCTTAAATGTCAGCCGGGACTCCCCGGTCGCTCGATTAATCTTCTTCCAGGTGAATCAGGAATTTCCCGGTGCTTCCCTGCCAGTTGGTGTCAAGCACCTTGTATTCAACCCCGGCTATACGTATCCTGGCCCCGATCAGGTTGTAGTTGGTACCCTTATAGCTGTAACGGGTGGGATCAAGGATAATCACGTCGTCAAAGTCTCTCCAGTTCCCACCGGTATAGATGTAAACCGGATTAGTGATGCTTGCCTGCAGCAGCAGACCCTTGCTGTAGAAAAGGTAATTGGTGGGCTGTCCGGAACTGGTAGACGATTCTGAAGCCCTGATTACCACCATGTTCAGGGTGGTGTCATAATCAATCTCGTCAATATCATGGATCCGGCCGTTAAAGCGGCACTTAAAGGAGGCATCCAGATTATACTGGCGCCCGCCGATGCGCATAACGTTGCGGCTTACCACCAAAACGCTGTCAAGATCATAGGGAGTACCATCCCTGATTATCTGCACCTCGTCAACGTCATAGTATTCATTATTGATGCGCACCTTGTCAAAATCGGCCAATTCACAGTAAAAGGTGAATTGCCTATCATAGACCCTGATGCCTTCAATGGTGTAGTACTCGCCGTCGATTATCATGGTTACATCGTCCGGTTCATAGGTCTTGTTGTCGACACTGAAATTGCCTGAAGCATCAATTGTGACCTCGTTGAGGTAGTACCGGGTGTTGTTGATAACAAAATCAATGCGGGAAATGCGGCTCATATTAAGCCTTGAGTTCCCAACATATATATCCGCAATGTCAGACAGGGTAAGGCGGTTATAGATAACCGGATCGGTTTCGGTTAGCTCCAGCGCAGTGTCATCTGCAGTCAGGATAACCCTTTCCACAATATAGAACTGGTTGCCCGGGGCGATGGTAACCGATCTGTCGCGCAGGTCAATCTGCTTTCCATCCACCCTGACTGTGTACCGGTCGATGATCTCCATGTCATAAAGGTAGTAATCGCCGTAAACCCGACCAATGTAGAGCCTAACGTACTCCGGGTCATACCGCAGATTGCCCAGGGCCAAACGGTTGAGCCGCATGGATTCAGGAACTACAAAGAGGCTGCTGCCGGAGACGCTGAGGCTTCTAACCACATAGCGGTTGTTATTTACAATCAGATCGGGGTAGCCGGTCCCGGCGTTCAAAGAATACAGGTAGGCGTTATTGACGAAGAGAGAATTCCCCGAGTATCTGAGGGTATTAATCCGGACCTCATTAAACCCGATTTTCAGGTACACCGGCGTGGTCAGGAAATCGTAGGTGCGGCCGCCCACCACGATCCGGTTTAGAATCCCGGAACCCAAAGAGGGAGAGGTAATTTTTTGGGAAAGCTTTTTGAGCATGGCGCAGGACTGGGCGCGGGTGACCGGGGTAGACGGCCTGAAGGTTCCGTCATTATAACCTGCAATCAATCCCAGGTTGTACGCCGATACTATATACCCACGATAAATGCTCCTGTCCACGTCAGATTTATCGGCAAAGGTAGTGGCACTGCTGCTGGGAGGCTGCCCCAGGGCCCTTACCATCATGGCTGCGGCCTCGCTGCGTTTCAACGCCTGATCGGGTTTGAAGGTGCCGGAGTACTCGCTTGTCACTACAATACCCTCACTGACGGCCCGGTTGATCAGGCCCCGGGCCCAGTGATTTCGGATATCACTGAAGCTGTCGGTTCCCGAACTGGAAGCATTAAGCCCCTTTATGTTCATGATTATCGTCAGGAATTCGGCCCGGCTAATAGTGCGGTCCGGGCGAAAGGTATTGTCGGGATAGCCTTTTATGTACCCCTCATTCACGAGGTCATTAATATCCTGTTTCGCCCAGTGATTATCGATGTCGGTAAAGGCTGCGGCTGTTGCCCCGGTAAACGGAGCCAGTAAAAACATGCTGATTACCATGCCGACCAAAAGCAACCTGACAGTCGTTCGTTTTCGCATTACGCTCATAACCTCCTTATCCCATTAAATCATTTATTTATAATATTACGTAACCACACGGCCGGATCTTTCGCCAGGAAACGGTAAAGAACACCAGGTGTGGCGCCGTTAATGCCAAGGTTTAGGGCGCTACCATTCTGAAACCCTCTTTTGCGGCAGGATCTCCGTGTGCACCCGTTCCAGGGTTTCAGCAGCCTCCGGCTGGGCGTAGTGGATACAGCGGCCCAGATAGAGCTTTTCCCAGGATTTCCAGTGGTGAGCGTATTCCTCCTTGCTCATCCAGTCGGGAATTTCGCGAGCCGAGGCCTGTAGACCGGCGTTGACTGCATTCATAATTAGTTCTTCCAAATGGAAACACCCTTCGGAGTTGATCAGGGCCTGCTTGACCGCTCGGCTGAAACCAGGGCCGACCTTGGCACCGACCAGCTTTTTAATGGAGGGCATGGCTTCTTTGCAGATGGGGAAGGGAGTCTTCAGGGCTTCTGCATGGGCCTCTATGATCTCGCTCCTGAAAAAATCGATTACCATATCCACTTTCAGGTGATGCAGGTCATCTTTTAACTCCCCCTCCACCCGATATCCCTGGTTCGGTATATCGGTACACCTGACTATCACTTCGCGGGTATAGGACAACACTATCATCCCTTCTGTATATATAGTATATAAGTTTGATAATACTGCCTGCGGCACCGGCGCCCCAACCATATGCCCCTGACGGGTTTTACGGTAAATTCCGTGGCATGGTAAGGCTTATACCAGCAGCTCTCGGCAGACATTCCAGCCCATCCCCATACCAACCTGTATATGGCCGGGAGGTGCATAGGCTGGAGGCCAACACCCAGTTACCGTACCTGATTAATATAAGTATACCAATAACTCAATTTAGGGAATAGGCCGGTTGGGCAAGTTAAAGTACTGTGATATAATGCGGATATCTGAACGGGGGAGAAGAAAGATTTGGACATAATCACTTCTCATAACAGTCTTGATTTTGACGGCCTGGCCGCCATGGTGGCGGCGACCAAGCTGTTTCCCCATGCTATTCCCGTAATACCGGGTACCCTGTCCAAGAACGTGCGCCATTTCATGGGACTTTATAAAGACAGTCTGGTGTTCCGAACCCCTCATGAGATTGATTTGGATGCGGTGGAACGGGTTATTCTGGTGGATACCAGGAACCCGGCCCGTCTCGGTTCATTAAAAGGTCTGGAAGGGCGAAACTGCGAGTTCATTATATTTGATCATCATCCGGATGGACCGGGCGATATTCACGGGATCATTAATGAAGTCCATATGGTGGGCGCAGTGACCACAATCCTGGTGGAGAAAATACAGCATGAGGACATCCCCTTAACCCCTTTTGAAGCCACTATCCTGGCCCTGGGGATCTATGAGGATACCGGCAGCCTGCTTTTTACTTCCACCACCTACCGCGATGTGGAAGCAGCTGCTTATCTGCTGCGCCAGGGAGCCGACCTCTCAGTAGTGGCCAGTTTCATGGAAGAGCCTTTTTCTGATGAACAGCGGCAGCTGCTGCAGAAGCTGCTGTCCGATATCAGGCGCTACCGGGTTAACGGCCTAGATATCGTTCTGGCTACCGGGGATGAAAAGAGATATACATCCGGACTGGACGTGGTTACTCACCATCTAATGGAAGTGGTAGCCGGTGATGCAATATTTGTGGTGGTGATAATGCAGGGCAAAGCTCAGGTGGTGGCTCGGAGCCGGACCCCAAATGTTCAGGTAAACAAGATCCTGTCCCCGCTGGGGGGGCATGGACATGGAATGGCAGCTTCAGCCGTTATCAAGAAGCCTGATTTGGAAAAGATCGAGAGGGAAATACTGGAACAGGTGGCAGAAAAATCGGGCAGGGTGATGTCGGCTAGCGACATAATGTCGAGCCCGGTGAAAACAATACCGGTTAACGTGACCATGGATGAGGCAGGAAAGATTATGCTCCGCTACGGGCATACCGGGATGCCGGTGATGGATGGGGATCATCTGGTGGGAATAATCTCACGCCGGGATGTGGATAAGGCCAGGATTCATAATCTGGGACACGCCCCGGTTAAGGGTTTTATGACCCAGGAAGTGGTCACGGTTTCACCGAATACCGGGGTGGGGGAGATCCGCAGAATCGTGGTAGAACAGGATATCGGGCGCGTGCCGGTGGTGGATCGAGGACGATTGGTCGGGATCGTATCCCGTACGGATCTGCTGCGCACCATGCATGGTGACCAGTATCCCGAGGACCATACGGTAATGTATAACCGGAGAGAACACGGATTGATTAGTGATCACCGCGATACCCTGGAGTATCGCCTCCCCAAACGGATTAAGGACATCCTCAAGACTGCGGGAATGATTGCCGACGATATGGGAATAAACGTCTACTGTGTGGGAGGGTTTGTCCGCGACCTGCTACTGAAGGTTAAAAACTTTGACGTGGATCTGGTGGTAGAAGGGGACGGGATTGAGTTTGCTGAAAAGCTGGCTGTCACGGTGGGTGGGAGAGCTCGGTCCCATGAAAGGTTTCGAACCGCGGTAGTCCTGCTGCCGGATGGGTTCAAGATCGATGTGGCCACGGCCCGGACCGAATACTACGAATATCCCGCCGCTCTGCCGAGGGTGGAGAGATCCTCAATTAGAGAAGATATGTACCGCCGTGACTTTACCATCAATACTATGGCAATCTGCCTGAATGGTCAGAGATATGGAGAAATGATTGACTATTTTGGCGGACAGCAAGATCTGGAACAGGGACTGATCCGGGTATTATATAACCTGAGCTTTGTCGAGGATCCCACCCGGATTATACGTGCTATCCGCTTCGAAGCCCGTTACAAGTTTCGCATCGAGCCGGATACCCTGCAGATGGCCCGTTATGCCGTACAACGCCGGCTGCTTAAGCACCTGTCTTACAAGCGGATCCGGCAGGAACTGGTACTGATCCTGGAGGAAAAGGACCCGGTGCCGGCTCTTCGCCGTATGGAGGATATCGGGGTATGGCAGTATGTACTGCCTGAGGTCAATTTGAATGAAAAGATGAGGTACACACTGAGCCGGGTGCCCCGGGTCCTGGGATGGCTGGCGGAGAGGGAATTGGGAACCGGAGTTCGCCCCTGGGTGGTCTATATGGAAGTATTGTGCTCCCAGTTGGATCAGGCCAAGCTGCAATCGCTGATTAACCGCTTTCACTTTGACCGGGAGACTGAACGATCACTGGGCCGGATAAAGGATATTATGGAGTTGGCTCAGGATTTTCAGCGTCACGAAGCCATGCCCTTCAGCCAGTTGGATCTTCTCCTGCGGGGATACTCCATGGAGAACATCGTCTTTTTCCTGCTCTGCCTGGACCGGGAATGGGCATGGGAGAAGGCGGTCCGGTACCTGGAGTTGGTCCGGGATGTAAAAGTGGTTGTGAACGGTAATGATCTAAAAAGAATGGGGATAAAGCCCGGTCCCATTTACAAGGTGCTGCTGGACAGATTACGAGCCGCGCGCCTGGACCAAGAGGTAACCTCTTATGAGGACGAGATGAAAATAGTGCAAAAGTGGATGGAGGATAGTTCATGTTAAATCTGCCAAGTATTAGAGAGCTGCTGATAATACTTCCGGGTCTTTTAATTGCGCTGTCCTTCCATGAGTATGCCCACGCGCGAGCCGCTGATTATCTGGGAGATGATACGCCCTACTACCAGGGGAGACTGACCCTGAATCCCCTGGCACATATCGACTGGCTGGGTTTCTTTATGCTGCTGCTGGTGAAGTTTGGCTGGGCCCGGCCGGTGCAGGTTAATCCCCTTAACTTTAAAGGTGTTGATATGCGAAAGGGAATGATGCTGGTTTCGCTGGCGGGTCCCGGGATGAACTTCCTCCTGGCAATAGCAACGGCCGTAGTGATGAAAATTGTTTATTCCATGCCTCATACTGACAATACGGTTATTGCCATGACCCTCTTGCAGCCGCTCCTGCTGTACAATGTGGTTCTTGGGGTCTTTAATCTGATACCGGTTCCGCCCCTGGATGGATCCAAGATCCTGGCCGGGATACTGCCTGACAGCCAGGTGGTTGTGCTTGACAACCTGGAGCGTTACGGTCCCATAATTCTGTTGGTACTCGTTTTTTCCGGGCTGATAGGCACGATACTGTGGCCGATACTCAATTTTATCCTCGGGCTCCTCAGCAATTTCATCTTTACATAGACGGAGGCCGGAAATGGGTTATTCGGTCAAACTGGATAACTACGAGGGACCGCTGGATCTGCTGCTGAAGCTCATTGAACAGAACCGGGTTGATATCTATGATATCCCCATCGCCAGCATCACCGACCAGTACCTGGCAGCCTTGGAAACCATGGCTGAGGTGGATCTGGAAGTGTTGGCTGACTTTCTGTTGATGGCAGCAACCCTGATCAACATCAAGACCCGGCTGCTCCTGCCGCGCCCGCAGGTGGAGGAGACCGGGGAGGATGAAGAGGACCCGCGGCATGACCTGGTCAACCGGCTGGTGGAGTATCGTAATTTCAAGGCAATGGCCCGAGTGCTGGAGCAGAGATATGAAGGGAGGCTGCCCCGGGTCTATTTCCGTGAGCCCTGGGAACTGGAACCGCAAAGAGAGGTGCGTGCCACCCTATCGCAGTTGGTCCAAGCGTTCAAGAATGTCTGGATCCAGAAAGAAGATACGGAGATCCCGGTCAGGCTTCCAGAAGGGGATATAGACATTTATGAAAAAATGCAGGTTATTGAGGAGAGCTGTCACAGGCACCGCCTTCTGACATTACAGGACCTCTTTGCGGGTGCGGCCGGCAGGAGAGAGGCTCTGGTGCTCTTTCTGGCTCTGCTGGAGCTGATACGATTGGGGCGGGTGACAGCGGTGCAGACCGAGCCGTTCGGCATGATATCGATCATGAAAACACGGAGCCGTCAAAATGCTGATTAGACAAGAGTTGAAAGCTGTAATTGAAGCCATCCTCTTCGTACGGGCCGAGGCGGTTTCGGTGGAGGAGATAGCGCGGATTACCGGTGCTTCAAAAGGGGATGTCTTAACCATATTGACCGAGCTCACTCTGGAGTATAATGAAAGGAAGAGCGGTATTGAGATTGTGTCCGGTGACGCCGGATTCCTCATGTGCACCCGTCCTGAATACTATGAGTATGTGAGGGAATCCGGAGCTACACAGGCAGCCCGGCTGTCGCAGGGTGTGCTGGAGACCCTGGCGATCATCGCTTACCGCCAGCCTGTTACCAGGGCCGAGGTGGAAGCGGTACGCGGGGTCAGAGCGGACCGGGCCCTGCAATCGCTGCAGAAGCGGGGTTTGATTCAGGAAGTGGGAAGGAAGAATGCGCCGGGAAGGCCTGTGATGTACGGTACCACCGAAGAGTTCCTGAAGTTGTTCGGCTTAACCAGCCTGCAAGATCTGCCTGCAGTACTCGAGGAGGGCAATGATGACTAAGTCTTTGGAAGAGGAGATCAAGATAAAGGCGGCCCAGGTCCGGGGCACAGCCAAATACATGGCCAGCATGGAAGACCTGGTAGAAGAGAAGATACGCAAGGCCATGGAAAGCGGGTCTTTTGACAATCTGGAGGGAAAAGGAAAACCGCTGAACCTGCAGGAGAACCCCTTTGAACCACCGGATATGCGTATGGTCAATAAGATTCTCAAGGACGCCGGGTTTTCGCCCTACTGGATGGAGCTGGGCAAAGATGTAGACGCTGCAATCGAGAAATTCTGGAAAGAGGTTGACAAGTTCATAGCCCGGCAGCGGATCAAGGGGGACGCCAATAAGAAAAACCCACATATGTCCCAGAAGAGGTTGGAGCAATTCTTAAAGGAATCAGAGGAAAGGCTTAAAGATATCAACCGCATGATTGACAACTTCAACTGTCACTGCCCTATGTGGTGGCTGGGACGGGGCCGGTTAAACATTAATCAGGAAATGGCCAAAGCCAGGGAGAGGATTTACGAATCAATAACGGATCAATAAAGGCGCCGGCGCGTACGGATCCCTATTATGGATGGCGAATATGGATTCAAAGCAAAATCTTCGTTGCCGGAAGGGTATTACGAAAAACCTTAAATTTTTAGTGAAACTATCGTGATACATGAGCAGGCTGATGTATAATAAAAAAGATGTATCTTATTCAAGTTCGGGTTTGGGACCTGAACTCAATGATCAAGGGAGATTGCACATCACCATGATGTGTAAATCAATTTTATGAAAGGGAGGACAAGGATGAGAAAGGGTGTTTTGAAAAGGCTGTCGGTTTTGGTACTAATGGTGTTTGTCCTCGGCATTGCTGTTGGTTGTGGGGGAGGAGCCCAGAATGCCGGTGACGAGGACAAGGGTGGTGAAATCAAGGTCGGTCTCAACGTTGAACTGTCTGGCGGTGTTGCCAGCTACGGGACAAACTGCCGGGATGGCGCAATGCTGGCTATCGAAGAGATCAACGCGGCTGGCGGGGTGCTCGGGAAACAGCTCAACCCGATCGTAAGAGACTGCAAATCCCTGGCCGATGAAGCCATGAGTGTTAGTGCGGCTCTGGTTGATGAGGGGATCGTAGCCCAGATCGGCCCGCTAGTCAGTGGTAATGTGCAGGGGAGTACTCCGGTTATGATGGATAATGGCATTCCGCTTATTGCGCCGGCTGCTACCGCCCCCAACGTAACCGTGGATGAGAAGACCGGGGAAACCTTGAATTCTATATTCAGGGTATGCTTCATTGACCCCTTCCAGGGAACCTTGATGGCTGAGTTTGCAGCCGACAATCTGGGAGCCAAGACGGCGGCCATCTACAAGGACGCCTCAACCGACTATGGTAAGGGCCTGGCAGAATACTTCAAGAAGACCTTTGAGGCCAAGGGCGGTACCATTGTAGCCGAAGAAGGTTTTGTCAAGGATGACCGTGACTTTAAAGCAGCTCTGACCAGAATCAGAGGCAAGAACCCGGACTTCATTTATGTGCCTGGTTATTATCAGGAGGTAGCTCCCCTGGTCAAGCAGGCTCGTGAACTGGGCATAACCGCTCCCATGGGTGGTGGAGACGGATGGGACTCCCCGGACATGGTATCGGTAGCCACCGCCCCGAATCTCAACAATACTTACTTTACCAACCACTATTCTTCCCAGGATAAGGATCCCAAGATTGTGGCTTTTGTGGAGGCCTATAAGGCTAAGTATAACAAGGAACCTGATGCGTTTGCCGCCCTGGGTTACGATGCCGTACAACTGCTGGCACAGGCCATTAAAGATGCCAACAGCGCAGAACCGGCAGCAATAACCGAAGCTTTGGCCAAGATTAAGGACTTCGAGGGAATAACCGGTAAGATGACCATTGATGAACAGCACAACCCGGTTAAAGCAGGTGTTATAATAGAGTTCAAAGACGGTAACCAGGTAATGAATACCCGGATCCAGCCTTAATAGCAAGAGATGGCAACTGGAGAAGCCCTTCTCCAGTTGCCATTTACCGTTAACAAAGGGGAAGTAGCCATCATGCTCGAATTTGTGCAACAATTGGTGAATGGTTTATCTCTAGGGGCCATATACGCATTGATTGCCCTGGGCTACACCATGGTCTATGGAATCATAATGCTGATAAATTTTGCTCATGGCGACATAATGATGGTTGGTGCCTTCGTGGGCTTTTATTCAATCACACTACTGGGTACTAACATTGTGATGGCCATGATATTTGCCATGATAGCCTGTGCGGTTTTGGGAGTTGTTATTGAGAAGGTTGCATATCGTCCCCTGCGCGGATCTACCCGTATAGCGGCGTTGATAACAGCCATTGGTATGTCACTCTTTCTGGAGTACATGACAATATTTCTGTTGGGGCCCCAGCAAAAGGTTTTTCCCCATTCAGCTTTTCCGCTTAAAGAGTATAATGCCATGGGACTGCTTATAACCAACAAAGACATCTTTATTATCGTATCCGCCGTGGTTCTGATGATCATACTCCAGTACATCATTAAGATGACCAAGACCGGAAAGGCCATGCGTGCGGTGTCGGTTGATCGGGAAGCAGCAGTCTTGATGGGTATAAGTGTGGACAAAACCATCTCCATAACCTTCGCCATCGGTTCAGCTCTGGCGGCAGCCGCAGGGGTTATGGTGGGTGTTTATTACAATACAATCAACCCCTTGATGGGAATCATTCCAGGCTTAAAGGCCTTTGTCGCAGCGGTGCTGGGAGGAATAGGAATTGTTCCGGGAGCCATGGTGGGGGGATTTGTAATGGGTATCTTGGAGACTTTCGTCAGCGGATACGGCAGCAGTCTCTACCGTGATGCAGTGGCTTTCGGCGTACTTATTCTGATCCTCTTGATAAAGCCCACAGGACTTTTCGGCAAGGATACCGGCGAAAAAGTGTAGGTGAGCAAAATGCAAGAATCGAAGCACAAATGGATCCGGTTTTGTGGAGAGGTACTCATTCTGGTGGCTCTGTTCACTGCGGTTCAATATGCAATAACTGCCGGATTGCTTAATATGTACTACCAGATTAACCTGACCTCCATGTGTATTAATATTATCCTGGCAGTCAGTTTGAACCTGATAAACGGCTTTACCGGGCAGTTATCCCTGGGGCATGCGGGCTTTATGGCCGTAGGTGCATATTCGGCAGTAATAATGACCCAGTTCCTGGGACAGCCGTTTGCGATCGGTATTATTGCAGCCTGTGTGGCGGCTGCGATCGCCGGATTTATCATTGGAGTGCCGACATTAAGGCTGAAAGGAGACTACCTGGCGATTGCTACCCTGGCTTTTGGAGAGATCATCCGGGTGGTCTTAATGAATATCGATTATGTGAACGGCCCGGCCGGCGTAGTCGGGATAAGCAAGCTTACCACCTGGCCTGTGCTTTACTGGTCTATGATAATCACCATTCTGGTGGTGGTGAACCTGATTAACTCCAGTTACGGCCGCGCGATCGTGTCCGTTCGCGAGGATGAGGTGGCGGCAGAATTAATGGGCATTAATACCACCAGGTACAAGGTAATAGCATTTGTTATCGGGGCTATGTTTGCCGGACTGGCCGGGGCTCTCTATGCGCATTTCTTCTATATAATAAAACCGGAGACCTTCAACTTCCTGAAATCGTTTGACATTCTGGTTATGGTTGTTTTGGGCGGCCTTGGCAGCACCACCGGGGCTATCATAGCCGCCATCTTCATTACGGCATTGACGGCAGCACTGCAGTCGTTCCCGGCCATAAGGATGATCCTTTATGCGTTGATCCTGATTATTGTAATGATCTACCGCCCCCAGGGCTTGATGGGTAATAAAGAGTTTAGCAGAGAGACGTTTAACAGGATTTGGGGTGGAAGAAAATGATCCTGCTGGAAATCAAGAAACTGAACAAATCATTTGGGGGCTTGAGCGCAGTACTTGATTTTGATTTTTACCTGAAACCAAAGGAACTGGTCGGGCTTATCGGTCCCAATGGCGCAGGCAAGACCACGGTTTTTAACCTGATAACCGGGGTATATAAGCCGGATTCGGGATCTATCATTTTTAACGGCAGGGAGATTGCCGGTCTGGCACCCTATAATATATGCGCCCGGGGCATCGCTCGTACTTTTCAGAATATACGGCTCTTTAACGACCTGACCGTCCTGGACAATGTAAAGATAGCCGCCCACAAGAATGTACCCTATGGGTTCTTGAGCACCATTTTTAGAACCCCGGGTTTTTTCAGCGGCGAAAAGCAAATCGAACAGGATGCATTGAGGTTTTTAGAGATTTTTAAGCTGGAGAACAAGAAGCATGAACTGGCTAAAAACCTGCCTTATGGGGAACAACGACGCCTGGAGATTGCCCGGGCTATGGCGACCCAACCAACGCTGCTCATTCTCGATGAGCCGGCGGCGGGTATGAATCCTCAGGAAACCAGGGAGTTAATGATGCTGATTGAACAGATCAGAGAGGAATTCAATTTAACCATTCTCTTAATTGAACACGATATGTCCCTGGTTATGGGAGTCTGTGAACGCATTTACGTCCTGGATTACGGGCAGATCATTGCCGAAGGCCTGCCCGAAGAAATCAGGAACAACAAGGAGGTTATCGAAGCTTATTTGGGAGAGGAGGTTGTTTGAGTGCTTCAGGTTAAGGAGATCGATGTATACTACGGTGCCATTCATGCTCTGAAAAAGCTGTCCCTAGAAGTGGAACAGGGCAAGATCGTCACCCTGATCGGAGCCAACGGAGCCGGCAAGACCACCACTCTCAAAACCATCTCCGGCCTGCTCAGGCCGGTAAGCGGAACGATAACCTACAAAGGTGTGGATTTAACCAAGGTGCTCCCTGAAAAAATCGTGGCTTTGGGGATTTCACAGGTTCCCGAAGGACGCAGGGTTTTTGCCCCGATGACGGTGATGGAAAACCTGGAGATGGGGGCCTACCTGCGCAAAGATAAAAAAGAAGTACAGCAGGACATGGAGCTTGTTTTTGAACGCTTCCCCCGCCTGAAGGAACGGCGCAGGCAGTTGGCCGGGACTTTGAGCGGCGGTGAGCAGCAGATGCTGGCAATAGGGCGCGCTCTTATGGCCAGGCCCGAACTCATGCTGATGGATGAACCATCTATGGGACTGGCTCCGCTCCTGGTTAGGGAGATTTTTCAGATAATCAAGGACATCAACTCCCGCGGAACCACGATTCTGCTGGTAGAGCAGAACGCTCACATGGCATTGTCCATTGCCCACAAAGCATACGTGGTCGAGACCGGGGCCATCGTTCTGGAGGGCTCTCCGGAGCAGCTTATGAAGAGTGAAGAAGTCAAGAAAGCCTACTTGGGCGGCTAAATAAAGCTGGCGGTAGATTATGGAGGAGGGATAGGAAGAATGAAGGTAAAAAACCGGATGTCGGAAAACCCCCATACAGTGACATTGGATACCAGTATCCACGAAGCAATGTCGATGATGAAGAACAATAGTATACGCCGCTTACCGATTGTTGATAATAACAGGGTAGTCGGCATTGTCACCGTTTCAGACCTTAATCGAGCCAGCCCGTCTTCAGCAACGACTCTCAGCAAACATGAGCTCAAGTATCTCCTGGCGCGGACGAAAATAAGAGATATTCTCCCCAAGAACCAACAGGTAATCACCATTGGTCCCGAAAACTACATTGAGACGGCGGCCAGGATAATGCGTGAGAACAAGGTCAGCGGTCTACCGGTAATCGATGAAAGCGGCCAACTGGTAGGAATAATAACTGAAACTGATATCTTCGATGCCTTGATTGATGTCCTGGGCGTTACCAGGGTCCACAGTCGGATTGACTTCTATACCGTCGACCGCCCGGGTACGGTGGCTGAAATCACCACCATGATTGCCGAGAAAGGCAAAAACATAATAAACCTCGTAGCTTTCTACGATAAAAAGAGGGATATGTATAAGATGGTGATCCGTCTGGAGGAACTGGACTGTCAGGATGTAGTCGACGCCCTGAAAGAACGGAGCCTCGAGGTGGAGTCGGTCATAATCAAGCAGGAAGGCGCAGACTGGTAAGCTGTTAGCTCCCAAAAAGACAGCTTTAACGGCTGTCCCCGATCCCGGAAGGACGAGGGACAGCTTTTTTATGGCGGTTGGAGCTGCAAATACCTTGGCGGATCTTTGCAGAGCCGAGAAATACCCTTAGATGCATAAATCCGGGCAGGAGGTCCCTGCGGATCAGATCACCCGGCAATCAGATTCGGCAGGAACAGGGCGATCTGCGGGAATATCATAATCAGGACCAGACAGACTATAATCGCCAACAGAAAAGGCCAGACCCCCTTGAACATTGTTTCCAGCGGTATATCCGGTACTACGCCTTTAAGGATGTAGATGTTCATCCCCACCGGCGGGGTTATTACCCCCATAGCCACCACCAAAACGATGATCACCCCGAACCAGATCGGGTCATATCCCAGGGTATCAACAGCTATGGGGTAAAAGATGGGGATGGTCAGCAGTATCATGGCCAGGGCATCAATAAAGCATCCCAGGATCAAATAGATGAACAGGATAACGGCCATCACCATAAAGGCCGGCAGATCAAGCGAGGCTGTCCAGGAAGCCAGCTCAAAAGGTATTCTGCTCACGGCCATAAAGCGGCCGAAAATAACTGAGCCCGCAATTAAGAGCATGATCATGGCTGTGGTTCTAGTGGTGTCATAAAGGGAATTCTTAAAACCATCCCAGTTAATTGCTCTCCCGATTAAAGCTACCAGCAGGACCCCGGCGGCTCCGACTGCGCCTGCTTCCGTGGCCGTAAACCAGCCCGCGAAGAGGCCGCCCATCGATATGGCGAATACTACCAGGACCTCGCCCAATCCGCCCTTCAGGCTATCAAGTCTTTCTTTCCAACTGAACCTGGGACCGGCGGGAGCAAGGGCGGGATTCATTCGGGTAAGGACCATAATGGTCAGCTGATAAAGCGCCATCAAGAGAATACCGGGGAGTATTCCCGCAATAAACAGTCTGCCGATTGACTGTTCGGTGGCCATACCATAAACGATGAATATTACACTGGGAGGAATCAATACCCCCAGTACCCCTCCGGACCCGACGCTGGCCGTAGCCAGAGAGTTATCATACTTGTATTTCCTCATTTCCGGAAGGGCGATGGCTCCCATGGTCGCGGCAGTAGCCGTATTGGAACCGCAGATGGCCCCAAATGCACCACAGGCAAACTGGGTGGCGATAGCCAATCCTCCCGTCCAGTGTCCCATCAGCCTATAAGCAAAAGTATACAGTCGGGTTCCAATTCCGGAGTAATAGGCCAGAAATCCCATCCAGCAGAACATGGCAATTACGCTAAGGCTGTAAGAGGAAAAACTGCTGAAAATCTCTCGTACCACCATAGTCATGGCCGTTGAGGTGGAGGTCATGTAACTGAACCCGACAAAGCCTACCAGGGCCATCGCGAAGGCGATCGGCATCCGCAGAATTATAAGCAAGAAGAAGAACAGTATTCCGATCAAACCTATGGTCAGAGAACTCATATTACCAGCTTCCTAACCGTATTCAAAAGTCTATACAGTACAACCACCGCCAGTGCCAACAGGCCGCCTCCTATGATTCCCAAAACCGGTGCCATGGGAATCTGGGTGGTGGGGAACACCGTACCGGTTGCATACATGGTTGCGGCATACTCAAACATGAAGACTGCTGCAATTACCCAGAAAATAAATGATGCGAAGTTGGTAAGGGTATCAAATAATCCTCCCACCTTAATGGGCAGCTTATCAATGAACAGATCTATGGCAATATGCCCGTTGCGAATCGCGCAATTGGCCAAGGCCAGGGCAATAGTCAATGCGGTCAATATCATAACGTAATCCATAATACCGGTTAAAGGATGCTTGAACACGCTGCGGAGGATTATGTTGAGCACCACCACTGACATGGTCAAAACGACCGCTATCGCTGCCAAAACATCCAGCAACCGGCTCAGGGTCTCCACCCCGCGTTTAAACCGAACCACAAAAACCCCTCCTTATCCCCTATTTGTACTGGGCGTTATACTTGTCGGCCAGAGCTTTTACGGTATCGAGTATTTCCTCACCATTCAGACCCAGCTTTTCCATGGAAGCAATATACTCCTGCTGCACCGGGGTTACCAGGTTGATCCACAGCCTGGTCTCGGCATCGCTCAGGTCAATAACCTGCATACCTTCCTCAACCGCATACTTCAGGGCATCCTCATTCTGTTTATCCCACAGTCCGCTGGCTGTGTCGAAATACTTTTGACTGACATTTTCAATGATCGCTTGGTTTTCCGGGCCCAGCGAATTCCAAGCATCCTTGTTAATGGTTACAAAAAATAAGGTGTTGTAAAGGAAAGGCGTTTTGGTTATGTATTTTGTAACCTCGGCCTGCTTCCATCCCCGCAGCACTTCTATCGGGCCCAGATTGCCCTTAACCACGCCCTTGGACAAGGATTCATAAGCCTCCGATTGGGCCATACCCACGGGGCTGGCACCCAGAGCCGCCAGAGTCTTGGCGCTGAGTCCCGTGGCCCGAATCTCCATGCCCTTAAGATCCGACAGTTTGCTGACCGGTGTTTTGGTGAACAGGGCGCCGGGACCGGTGGTAATAACCATAAGCAGCTTGGTGTCCTGGATCTCCGCAGGATTCAATTCCTGTATACCTTCCCAGGCTACCCGGCTCGCCACCTTGGAATTGTTATAGATGATCCCTGGCAGCTCGAACACTTCCAGGACCGGAAAGCGTCCTCTGGTATAGGCGAAACACGATATTCCAATGTCACAAATCCCGTTAACAACACCATCGTAGATGTCATTGGCCTTGGCCAGCGTTTCCTGAGGATAACTGACTATCTTAACCCGGCCGTCAGTGGCTTTTTCGATTTCCTCTGCCCATGGTTGAACCAGTTCAGTTTCAACCGGGTGGCTGCTGGGCCAAAAGTGTGCCAGTTTTAGTTCCACTTGTTTCGCATCTGCATCCTTTGCCGGCGCATTACCGCATCCGGTTACCCCCAACAGCATCACACCCAGGAGCAGGTATACCGCCAGAACCAGCGGTAATCTTGACCTGCGCTGCTTCAAACCTGTCCTGCTCTTCATAGATTTGGTCCTCCTCTCCGAATTTGGCAATAAAAAAAACCTCCGTAGGAGGTAACATAGTCACAACCACACGCACAACCCGCAATGGGCGCAAACGTGCGGCCCATATGCCTACCATGCTAACCTTCCTACCCGTTTTAAAGAATATGGATAACCATCCTACGCCCCGCAGGGCAACCTACTAACCTACTTTTACATGATAGCAAAATTATCGGTTGGAATGAAGAGGTAATGTGTTATTTTTTTCTTTACCTAATGTGTATGCTCGATAGACCGGTTATTTTCTATCCTGACTGAAGAAAGATTTACCAGCCCGCCCCCTGTGTAGAATCTACCATGTATTTTTGAACATGGATTTCTAAACATTAATATAAGAAATAACAGTATTGAGATGTTAAAATGCAAAATATAACATGGATTTGCATGCGAGGAGATTGAGGATGCGTAGCTTGAATGGAGATGAACAAATATGAGGAAACCATCACCGTCAATTGGTATTTATGTGGGCTTGGTCATAACCCTGGCTGTTCTGTCGGCCGTCAGCATCTTTTTACCGCAGGGTTCTTACTTGCCATTGCAGGAACTCCCCGCCTCCAAACCGGTACTTGCCTTGGTAAATGCTTTCACCATGCTGGTTCTCTATGGGGGATTGGGATTCATCGGATTAAGGCTCGCGCAAAAAGTAGGGTTTGCAGAGGTGTGGGATGCCAACGTATCCAACCGGCAAAGGTTTTTAATCCCTGCATCAATCGGTGTTAGCCTCGGGATTCTTTTTGTCCTCGCGGATGCCATATTCAGCCGACTTCACTCGCTGGGGCCGCTCCCCCATCCCCCGTTTCCCACTTCGCTGGTGGCTTCGGCTACGGCCGGTATTGGAGAGGAGATAATTTTCCGCTTGTTTTTCATATCCTTTGCTACCTGGCTTGTATCCCATGTAATTCTGAAAAAGAAATGGGAAGTCGAGGTATTCTGGGTGGTTGCTGTTTTTTCCGCCCTGGCCTTTGCTGCAGGTCACATCCCCACAGTCATGATTCTTTCAGGTTTGAATACGGTAAATGACATACCCTCTGCACTGTTGGCCGAGATTTTCCTCCTCAATGGAGGCTTATCCCTTTTTGCCGCTTATTACTTCAGAAAATATGGTTTTCTCGCTGCTGTGGGAATACATTTTTGGACCGATATAATCTGGCATGTTGTTTACGGACTGTTATAGACAACAAATCTCCGGAACTCCGCCGGCAGCGTTTGGATGACTGGTATAATCTTAGCCCGGACGAGAGCAAATTACCCGCAAACAATGGCAAACAACAAATAAGGGACGAATTTCTCGTTTGCCCGTATTATTTAGGCTGATTGCTGCTTCTTCTTTTTTGCCGCCAGGTTTGCTACCCGGGCTTGTAAGTTTAACAGGTACGTTGCTTCCGGCTGCTGGAGTTCTTTGTTGCCGTCGAACTGTTCTGCTTTGACTCGCTTAACGACACGCTCGATTGAGCCTTGTTCCTCATCGAGAAGTTCGAATACCCGTTCCTTGAATCGTACGGTTTCGCGAAACGATCGCCTAAAATAATCGCTGATTTCCTCCTCGCCCACCAGGCAGGCATAGTGTCCCTGACAATAGACCTCAACCGGAAGACGAGCCAATCGCTCAAGGGAAGACAGATATGCGTCGTAATCGGACACGAATTCGGGGGAAATGGTGTTGGGACCGTAGTATACCCCGGCAGCTTCGCCTGCGATCAGGATTTTTTCCTGCGGCAGGTAAAAACTGTGGTGATCCTGGGTGTGCCCCGGAGTTGCCAGTACCAGCACAGTTGTTCCGTCTCCCAGGTCAAATTCCTGCTGATCTTTTAGCTCAACATCAACCTCAAATGGAGAGAAAGGCTCATTAACCAGAAGAATATCCACACCCGGGACTACTGCACGCATCTGGGCTGCAGCCTCTTCATTCAGCTTTCGAATTAAGGCCAGGGCATTAGGTCGTTTGACTACCTCTGCTACCATAGCAGATGCTGCGACCTTCATGTCCGGAAAGGCTTTTTTCAGGGTAGATACAGAGCCGCAGTGATCCCAATGGGAATGGGTAAGGAACAGTATGGATGGCTGCCGGTCTCCGAGTACGGCTTTTATGGCCTGAACATAGAGTTTTCCCGCACAGCTTAATCCGGCATCAAATACAACCGGTTGCGGACGATCGAGTAGAAAGATCGGAAATTCCGGACGTAATAGATAATACAGCTTGCTTTTAATGTGACCGCTTTTCCTTATGACCATGAAGAAACCTCCTGAGCAGGGTTGCTGTTATAGGAAAAAGAAACCTGAATTAATGTTAATCGACCTTTCGTGATCCTTACAACCCCACTTATTAGGATATTTGCCAATTTAGATTTATGGTTATGCCCTTTTATGCGTCTCGAGAGCCCTGGTTCAGCCTGTTTAATTTTTCTCGGCGGTGAAACTGATAAGATAAAATATATGGAGGTAGGCGGGCACAGGGAATGCCCTGTATAGCATCGTAGAAAAAAATGATATTAGGGGTGTACCTTTATGAATACCGAAACTCAAAACCTGAGGATTGATGAACAGCTTTTTCGTGACATTCTCTCCACTGCCGAACACAATACCGCTTTACACACCATGGGGATCAGGATTACATATTTGGGACCGGGAACGGCTGGACTAAAGATGTATTGTGACCCCAAGTTTTCCAATCATATGGGATCGATTCACGGTGCTGTAATTGCCGGTCTGATTGATAATGCCATGGGATTGTCCATGGAATCCAGCGGCAGAAGGGGAGTAACTCTGGAGATGAGCTTGAACTACATTGCGCCGGTCATGGAAAATACCGGTGGTTACCGCTGAAGGGCGCGTGGTTTATGCAGGGAAAAAGACGGCTGTAATTGAGGCCTCATTGTTTACTGAAAACGGCGAGCTTGCCGCCAAGGGCAAGGGGACTTTTTATTTGCGCCCCGACACGGTCGGTTAAATCCACACTGAGGGATCGCCCGGACCTCGGCATCTTTGGGAAAGAGATTTCCTCCCCCCGCTCCTGAAGGTATAATGTCCAGGATTTTCAGGCAACATAGGAAAAAATAGGAGAGAGTGGAGCAATGTTTAAGTGGATGGCTATCGGCTTTGCTCTTTTTCTTTTCTTCCTGCTGTTGGTGAATATCAGGGTGATCGTGGAAGTCAGGGTCGGAGTGGAAAACAGCGGATTACATATTGAAGTCATCCTGGTGCGAAGACTTCTAAGAAGAGAGTTTACTTTGGAACAACTCATAAAAGGTTTCGATCGCGATGAACCGGCCGTAGGGTGGAAGCAGACGGAAGAAGCCGGAAGGGGTAAGCGGCCGGCTGACGGTTGGCGAAGTATGGCGCTGCCGGAAATCCGAAGGCAATTCAAACAGGGCATGATGCTGCGCCGGGAAATTAAGCGGCGGTCTTGGTTGTCCCGGATGACAAGGTCGGCTGTTAATATAAGAATGATAAGATGGAGGAGCGTCGTGGGACTGGATGATGCCATGCACACCGCCCTGACTGCAGGCACCCTGTGGAGTTTCAAGGGATGGATTCTGGCTCTGGCATCCTGTCTGAGCAGGCTTCACCGACAGCATATCGAAGTGATACCCGATTTCGACCGCCGGCGGGTGGAGACCACCTTTCACTGTGAAATCTCATTTCGCCTGGCACACTTGCTGGTAATAATGCCGGTGATATATATTCTGTTCCGCCGGACTACATCCCTCCCGGACGCTTCCCGGAGGGTGAAGACCGATTGTGCAACCTGATATCCGATCATGAAGCTCGAAATCATGGCACTATCCCTAGAGGGCAAGGAATAGGCCCGGTAAAATTTGATTCACGGGCCGTTAACCAGTGTATAATCTTATGTCCGAGTTCAACAAATGCTTGCGCAGGGCTTTACGCGCCCGATGTATCCTCACCTCTACATTATCCTTCTTTATTCCCAGGATGTCAGCTATTTCCTGGTTGCAGAAGTCCATCTGATAACGCAGGATCAGTATAACCCGGTAGTTTTCCGGCAGTTCGCCCACGGCGTTCCATATATGCTGAGTTAACTCCTTTCGCTGAAGGACTGTCAGGGGATTAACATGGCTCTGCTTGCTGTCCGTCGATCCAAATGCGGATTCATCAAAAAAGCTGGAGATGGTTGGTCTCTTGGTGCGCAGCCTGCTGATACAGGCGTTTAGAGTGATGCGGTAAAGCCAGGAGGAGAATTTCTTCTCGGGGTTAAACTGATGGGCCTTACTGTAAATGGTAATGAAGACCTCCTGAGCAATATCCTCGGCTTCCTCCTTCTGTCCCATCATGCGGTAGGCGGTCTTGAAGACCATCTTTTGATACCGGTTGAGCAATTCCTCAAAGGCATGTGTATCTCCATGCAGCATTTGAACAGCCAGAATTTCATCAGGGATGTCCATAGCTTCCTCCCGTTGGAATAGCGGTGCCCGTATTTAAGGAGAGGTATCTTACCTTAATCAAGTATACAGTAAATGGGGTAGGAGGTATATAAATAATTGGCGGGGGTTGGCACTGAATAGTGGCGGTAGAAAAGGCTCATATTATGAATATCCATTCTTAGAACAAGGAGGCAATTTCTTGGAGAACACCGGTAGTCATCCGATTGAGAATCTAATGAATACCGCCATGGAAAGCATTAAACAAATGATAGATGTGAACACCGTCGTGGGGGATGCGGTAGAGACCAAAACCGGCGCTTTAATCATACCGATCTCCCAGGTTAGCTGCGGTTTTGCAGCTGGCGGAGGCGAGTATGAGACCGCTACCACCACCCAGGTTCAGGGAGAAGGGTATTTGCCCTTTGGCGGCGGCAGCGGTGCCGGGGTTTCGGTAAAACCGGTGGGATTTCTGGTAGTCAAGGATGACGTTCGCCTCTTGACCGTTAAGGGCAACCAACTGGCGGAGCGGGTGGTGGATCTGACTCCTCAGATACTGGAGAAGATCGAAGCCCTGATGAAAGGAAGGCAAAAGGAAGTACCACTGTCCTAGCATGAGTCCTGTTTTCCCAACAGATGGCGGGCTTTAAGCCCGGCGTTAAGGGTTCTATTTTTGGACTTCCCCTCATAGCTTGCAAAAAAAGGTTATGGGGGGAATTTTGTGCTGAACTATATATGGCTTACTTTGCTCCTGTCCGGAATCGTGGTTGCGGCCTTGAACGGAAATATTGAAGTAGTGACCCAGGCAGCACTGCAGTCAGCCAATGATGCGGTGGCTATTTGCATCAACCTCATTGGTGTCATGTGTTTATGGCTGGGAATAATGCGCATAGGGGAAAAAGCGGGCCTTATCGAAGCCCTTTCCCGGCTGGTCAGGCCGATTATGGTACGGCTTTTTCCTTCTATTCCTCCGGATCATGCTGCCCTGGGCGCCATCATCATGAATCTATCCGCCAACATCCTGGGTTTGGGCTCGGCGGCTACTCCCTTTGGGTTGAAAGCCATGCAGGAACTGCAAAAGTTGAACGGTGGTCGCAAGGAAGCCTCTGAGGGTATGTGCACCTTCCTGGCGCTAAATACCTCTTGTATTACCTTAATCCCCGCTACCATAATCGCGGTACGGGTCAATTTCAATTCCGCTAATCCTACAGAGATCGTGGGCGCAACTATTTTTGCCACCAGCTGCTCCATGATTATGGCCGTCCTGGTTGACTACCTGTTCCGCCGGGCCAACCGCAGGACAATCTAGCCATGTTCTTATCCGTACTTGATGTCATATCCCGCTGGGCCATACCGATGCTGCTTTTCCTGGTACCTCTATGGGGAATTATTAAAAAGGTTCCAGTCTATGAGGCATTTGTCGAAGGGGCCGAGGAGGGCTTTGGCGTTGGGATCAAGATTATACCGTTCCTGGTGGGAATGCTGGTATCCATTTCGGTTTTTCGGGCGTCAGGGGCTCTGGATGTGGTCAGCCATGCATGTGAACCCCTGTTGGTTAGGCTGGGTGCCCCGGCAGAAGTACTGCCTCTGGCCTTTATGCGTCCGCTATCAGGCAACGGCGTTCTGGGAATGGCTACTGAATTGATGAAGACATTTGGTCCCGATTCGTTTATCGGGAGGCTGGCCAGCACCATGCAGGGTTCCACTGATACCACTTTCTATGTGCTAACCGTCTACTTTGGTTCGGTGGGCGTTTCCAAGTACCGTTATTCAGTAATAACCGGGCTTGTTGCTGACATTAGCGGATTGATTGCGTCAATATATATATGCAATGCTCTCTTTCGCTGAAAGAGGGCTTGGTGAAAGCTTAACCTCCGGCCTTATAATTTGTATGGTAATGATAGATTCCGCGGTGAAGTTACAGGAAAACTTTGTGAAATAGCGAATTCAATTACCGTACGCAGTTCCAATGTCAAGCCGCAGGGATTCTCAGGGAATCTCCACATCGTTTCGTATAAGGGATTTGAAACTGAAAGGAAGATGGAGACGAGATTAGCTAAAGCTTTGGCCAGGGCAGGGATAAGCTCCCGGAGGAAAGCTGAAGAGTTGATAAAGCAGGGATTGGTTACGGTAAACGGCAGGGTGATAACAGAGCCGGGTACGGTAATTGATCCGGATTCTGATGTGGTTAGGGTTAGCGGGAATCCGATTTACCGGGAGAGAAGTGTTTATGTCCTCTTGAACAAACCGGCCGGCTATATATCAAGCGTTAAGGATGAGCGCGGCCGAAAAACAGTGTTGGACCTCCTGCCGGAGGTGAAGGAACGGCTCTTTCCTGTGGGCCGTTTGGATTATGATACCCGGGGACTATTGCTGCTGACCAATGACGGTGAATTTGCCAACCTCATGTCCCACCCTCGCTATCATATCGCCAAAGTGTATCATGCCCGATGCCGGGGTAAGGTTGCTCAAGATGCAATAAAGAAGCTGCAACAGGGAATCCTATTGGATGGGGTACCCACTCTTCCGGCGCGTGTGAAGGTGTTGAAACGATCGAAACAGGATACCCTGCTGGAGATTGAGCTCCACGAAGGGCGTAAACGCCAGATTAAAAGGATGCTGCTGGAAGTAGGACACCCGGTAATTGAACTGATGAGAGTAAGGTTTGGCCCCCTGGATCTCAAGGGAGTGCCGGAAGGGGAATACCGGTTACTGACCAGGGATGAGGTCGAGACCATGAAAAACCTCGCACTCGGGATGGTGGGTTCCCGGTATAGACCGGGAGGAAAAAGCTCAACGTAAAATAACGACCCGGTTCGCGGTTCGGATCGGTGATTGGCGCAATTGGTTGTAGGGGCTGTAATCCGGTGGATGGCCATGGCTCTTTGGGGAATATCGGCCTTTTGCAAGACAAGCTCAAACGGTTAAACGTTGCTCCCGAGCCGCTTGATTACGCCCTGATGGTTTTTGCAGGAGACAATGGCGTATCCAGGGAAAACCTCAGTTATTACGAGCCGATGAGTTCCTGCAGCATAGTTGTCGGCCATCTGACGGGACGTTCCCCGACGGCCCGACTGATGCAGCGCTTGAACCGTGAGGAATGGATAGTCGATGTGGGATTGGCCCGGGACATCCCCATTGCCTCGGAGAGGCTGATAACCGGGTTCAAAGCCGTGCAGGGCACGGGTAATATTCTGGAAGGCCCGGCTCTAAGTCGGGAACAGGTAGTCAAGTCTCTGCAGGCCGGAGAAGCGACGGTTGAAATGCTGGTGGAGCGCGGCAAATCCGCGCTGGGGCTTGGGGAGATCGGTGTCGGCAATACTCTATCGGCGTATGCATTGACGGTTGAACTCCTGGGACTGCCTCCATCGCGGGTGGTAGGGTGGGGTTCGGATAACCGCGGTGACCTGTATGAGCATCGGCTGAGGCTGGTTACGAGCATTGCCCGACGCCAAAAAGACAGTTCCCGTCATGTGCTGAGCGCGCTGGAGGAGGTCGGCAGTTCGGAGATAATCGCTATGGCCGGGGCTGTCCTGGGTGCCTGCCGGTTGAACGTACCGGTGATGCTGGACGGTTTTGTATCTGCGGTGGCGGCCCTGGCGGCGTATCACCTGGACGAGGGCAGTGCGAGGGTCTTGATTGCCCCCACCCTGACTCGGGAAAGAGCACACCCTGGGGTGCTGAATGAACTGGGGTTAACACCGCTGCTAAACCTTAATATGGGTTATGGGGAAGGGCTGGCTGCAGGCCTGGGGTTGTTTCTGCTGGAAATGGCGAATGATTTCAGAACTAAGCAGGATTTGTGCTCGTGCAAGGAGAATTAAAGTCAGACTCGGATATCCTTGACGGGAGGGATTGAGTGAGGTCCGTAATTAATGAGGAAGATACGGTTGGTAAATTGAAGCTGCGGGTAAGATTTGATTATAAAGGTTGGGCCAAACAAAACCGCTTTCCTTTCAGGTCAAAGAGTGTGGAAGAAATTGCGGAACAGACTCGGGAGCAGAAGGTAGCTCTACTGAGGAATGTCCCGGTGCAGGGCATCCAGGTTGATGACATAATAATGAACGATGAAGTGTACACGGTGTATGATGAGCTCAGGGGCGTATCGGTAGGGTATGCGCCGGTGTGGATCGAGTTTACCGCCGATACGATTGAAGATGCTGTTCACTTTATCATGAAAGAGGAATTCCGCAAGGTAGAGATAATCGAACCCAGTCAACTCACCTTAAGCAAGCTGGACATTGAAAGATTATTGTTCAGAGTCAACGAAGAACTTAAGGCCTACAAGGCCTATCTTGATAAAAAACTTGAGTACTGGAAATGACCGGTAACACTGGGGACATTCACTTGAAAACCAACAGTGGTGCTATTTCGGCCGCGCTTTTTTGCGGTCGAATTGTATTCACGGGGGAGGAAGGAAATGAACAGGAGCCGTTTGCGCAAGATCCTGCAGGACCTGGCGGATCATGAGCTCTCGGTGGATGATGCCATGGATGCCCTCAAAGTCCTGCCGTTTCAGGACCTGGGATATGCCAAGCTTGATAATCATCGGGCCCTGCGTGACAACTTTCCGGAAGTAATCTATTGCCCCGGTAAAACCCCGCAGGAGGTGGCCGAGCTCATTGCCCATCTGCACGAAGCCCAGCAGAATGTGATCGCGACCAGGGCCGAGGCAGAAACCTACACCGCTGTGGCCCGGTTGGTGCCCCAAGCCCAGTATGATGAGCGCTCGCGAATGATAACCGTGGTCAACTCCCCGGTTTCCGGGCTGGGTACCGTAGCCGTTATCACGGCGGGAACAGCGGACATCCCGGTTGCTGAGGAGGCCGCCCGCAGTTTGGAGGTTATGGGGGCCAGGGTTAACCGCATTTTTGATGTGGGGGTAGCCGGAATCCACCGGCTGTTAGATCGGATCAGTGAGCTGAACCAGGCTCAGGTGCTGGTGGTGGTAGCCGGCATGGACGGGGCTCTGCCCAGTGTGGTGGGGGGGCTGACTTCGCGTCCGGTTATTGCTGTGCCTACCAGTGTAGGATATGGTGCCAACTTTGGCGGTCTGTCCGCACTCCTGGCTATGCTCAACTCCTGCGCCACCGGGGTCGGGGTAGTTAATATCGACAACGGCTTTGGTGCCGCAGCCCTCGCTTGTGCCATCCTCAACAGCAGGTAGTGCTGTCTTTTCCTCCCGGTATTTCTGGGATAAATTGACCATGGGAGTCATAACATAGTGGTGAGACTCTCTATGGGGCTGATTCTACATGAATATAATGGACGAGATCGGTAAGAGGGCGGTTCGGCTGCTGATTTTTAGCTTTGTCGCCCTGGTAGCGGTACAGGGCTTAATGACCAATGACGGTATCCGGTTTTATTTGAGCCTGGGAGAGAGGCTTGAAGGTCAGATGGCGGTGCTTGAAACTGCTGCCATCACCGAGCCGGGTGAGATTCTGGAGATCCCCTGCAGCACCTCTTCGCCGGGTAGTATTTATTTGGAACTGGTGGATTATACCTGTCTTGACCGGGTACGGGTTTTGATAAATGGTCGGGAGATGGGAAGAATGTCCTCCAGCCGGGTCAAGCTCTATGTCACTGCCGGAGATGTGCTGGAGATTGACACCCAGGCTTATAACCATCCCATCACCCTCAAGATCACCAGCGTAAGCTCCAATCTGGCCTTTCCTAAAGAGGGCATGACCTTCACTTCCGATCAAGCAGTGACTATGGTGGGCAAGGTTAGGGTTAAGTAACGCTGTACAGTCGCAGGCTAGTTGTTTAAACTGGTAGGTAAGTGATGGGAGTGGGGGACTGGGATGATGAGCGAGGTTGGAAGCAAGAAGGTCGCTACAGCAGCCATTAAAATGGCTCTCACGACGAGCAGACAGGAAGAAGCGCAGCTTAAAAAGGAATTGATAGTTGAAGATATCCGGGCGGCGGCGGTTGATTACGGAGGCGAATTCATTGGCTCTATCGGCAGGATGGTGGAAAGGGCCGTAGTGGCCGCCAAGCGCGAGGGTGTTATCAAGGACACCCATCCTGATGAAGGAGCCATAGCCGGTGCCACCCGGGAGGCGGTAAGCCAGATAATGCCCAAGGCCCTGGGGCTGAATATTGGGGGCAAAATAGGCATTGCCCGCTACGGGGATCATATTGGAGTCGCTGTCTTTATGGGTATTGGACTGCTGCACCTGGACGAGGTGGCCATTGGTCTCGGCCATAGAGCGGTTCCCTGATTAATAAGCAGGCCTGCAAAACCTGCTGCGGACTGTGAACAGTAACGAAAAAACGGCATCATGAGGCTTTTGATAGGCAGGGGGGCAGAACGTCGATGGTGAGGGGAGTCAGAGGAGCCATCACCATAACCGAGGATACACCCGAGGAGATCATCAGGGCTACTCAGGAGATGCTGACGACTCTGATGGATAAGAACGGTTTTGCGGTAGAAGATGTTGTCAGTGCCATATTTACTGTTACCCCTGATATCACTTCCGAATTCCCCGCCCGAAGCGCGCGCCTGATGGGGTGGACCCACGTTCCCCTGATGTGCAGTCAGGAGATACCGGTTCCGGGAGCCCTGCCCCGGTGCATTCGGGTGCTGCTTCATGTGAACACCGACAAGTCACAGGCAGAGGTTAAGCACGCTTATTTGCGCGGGGCGGCTGTCCTGAGGAAGGATATAGCAGATTAAGTTTGTCTCCGGCTGCAATTAATGCGGTCTTCAGGGGTGCGCTCATAATACCGGGCTTTATCTTAGTATGTGTATATTTCCGGACGCCGGTGCTTCAACACCGGTATTTCATTTCTCACCTGATATACTGTTTCCAGGTCGATCCTGGCCGTAAGCAGTGCCTCCTCATTACCCGCCTCGGCGATCACCTTGCCCCATGGATCGACCACCATCGAGTGTCCGTAAGCGGGGTAAACGCCGCCCGGGGTATTGGCGGGACTGGCGGCCAGAATGAAAACCTGGTTGTCAACGGCCCGTGCGCGCAGCAAGATCTCCCAGTGCAGGGGACCGGTAACCTGGTTAAACGCGCCGGGGTAGATGATGACTTCGGCTCCCTGCATGGTCATGGTTCGGGCCAATTCGGGGAAGCGCAGATCATAGCAGATGGCGAGTCCCATCTTCCCATAACTGGTGGTAAAGGTGGTAACGTCCTTCCCGGGGGACAGGGTATCCGACTCAAAAAAGGTGATGCCTCCGGGGATATCTACATCAAAGAGATGCAGTTTCCGATGTTTGGCGATCATTTTCCCCTGAGGGTTGAATACCATACTGGTGTTAAAAATCTGTTCCCCATCCCGCTCCGGTATAGAACCCGCGATCAGGTAGATGCCGATTTCCCGAGCCAGTTCACTCAAGCGGGTGGAAGTGATTCCAGGAATGGGTTCGGCATAAACAGGGAAATAGTGCCCGGCATAGGGGCAATTGAACATTTCCGGCAGGACGGCCAACTGACAGCCGGCTGCTGCTGCCTCTCTTATCATCCGGGTGGCTGTCGCCAGATTGACTCCTTTGTTATCAACCACTTCCATCTGGCATATACCCACATCCAAGAATCTGGTCAAAATCTATCACCTCGCTGCCATATCGAGAAGTTTTCCCGCCTCATGGTCATATTTTATATTCTAAACTATTTATCAGTCGACATGGCCGCATTTTATTTGAGGTTAACTCGTCACTGCGGTATGTGCCCGAATTGAAATAAACAATGTTGCTGTATTTATCAAATAGCTACTGGTAAAATAACCATGGAGGAATTATCGTGAAACCGTATCGATTGGCAGCAAGAGATGGCAAAGACACAATAATTGAGATAGTTGGCCGCAACGGTGCCGGTACCTGCCTGATTGGTGAAGGGTTCTGTACCATTATCGCCGGTCCCTGTGCGGTAGAATCGGAGGAGGGCATTCTGAGTGCGGCCCGCCTGGTTAAGACGCTGGGAGCACATATCCTGCGGGGAGGCGCCTTTAAGCCTCGTACATCCCCATACTCTTTCCCGGGACTGGGGCTGGAAGGCCTTAACTACCTGGCTCTGGCCCGGAAGGAAACCGGCCTTCCCATTATTACTGAGGTTTTGGATGTCCGGGATATTGATCGGGTACTGGAGGTGGCCGATATTGTGCAGGTGGGCAGCCGCAATATGCACAATTACCCCTTGCTGCGGGACTTAAGCCGGCAGAAGGTTCCGGTACTGTTGAAACGGGGGTATGCGGCCACGGTGGAAGAATGGTTGCTGGCGGCTGAATATCTCATGGCCGGCGGTAATGGGCAGGTAATCCTCTGCGAGCGGGGAATCCGAACCTTTGAGAACCTGACCCGCAATACTGTTGATATCGGGGTGGTCCCTCTGCTCAAGGAGTTAAGCCACCTGCCGGTGATCGTTGATCCCAGTCATGCCCTCGGGAAGTGGCAGTTGGTAAGGCCTGTTGCCAAGGCGGCCATCGCCGCGGGAGCGGATGGACTGATGATTGAAGTTCACCCCCATCCCGAGGCGGCGCTTTCGGATGGAGACCAATCCCTGACCGGCGACAACTTCCGCCGTCTAATGGATGAGATCAAAGCCTTGGCTCACCTGGAAGGCAAGAGGATGTGAATCCAAGGAGGAACCGTTGAAAGCAAGTTCCAGTCTGTGGTATTCTTGATATTGTAGTTGGGCAGTAGGAATAACAGTAAACCCAGCAAGAGTAGTATGGTAGGACGGTGGGAATAGGAGACATTTGAGAAGCGTCTGGTTATTGTCTGGGCGCTTTTTTGGTATTCCCATCTCCGGAAAGGAGAATAAGCATGGTAGTTGTAATGGAGAGAAACGCCGGCAAGGCCGAGATTGAACAGGTCCAGGAACGACTGCGACAGGCCGGGTTTAACATCCACCTCTCCCAGGGGGTCGAGCGGACCATAATCGGCGCCATTGGTGATCGCAGCCAGGTGGATCTTGGCTTTCTGGAAGCTCTTCCCGGGGTTGAAAAAGTGGTGCCGGTTCTGAGGCCCTTCAAACTTACCTCCCGTGAGTTCAAGAACGATGATACGGTAGTTGCGGTGAGGGACCGGAAAATCGGTGATGGGGGGATTCAGATTATTGCCGGTCCCTGTGCGGTGGAATCCCGGGAGAAATACCTGGAAGTGGCGGTGTCGGTGAAGGAGGCCGGGGCCACTATGCTACGCGGGGGGGCTTTCAAGCCTCGAACTTCGCCTTACAGTTTTCAGGGACTGGAAGAGGAAGGACTCAAGATCCTGGCCGAAGCCCGGGAACTGACCGGTCTGCCGGTGATAACCGAGGTTATGGACCAGCGCAGCGTTGAGTTGGTAGCCCGTTACGCGGATGTTCTCCAGATAGGAGCCCGCAATATGCAGAATTTCTTTCTGTTACGAGAGGTGGGTCAGATCAACAAGCCCATCGTTTTAAAACGCGGCCCCTCAGCCACCCTGGAGGAGTGGATCATGGCGGCCGAATACGTGGTTTCCAGTGGAAATACCCAGGTTATTATGTGTGAAAGAGGGATCCGGACCTTTGAGACCTACACCCGAAACACCCTGGACCTCAGTGCCATTCCGGCCCTCAAACGGCTGACCCACCTTCCGGTGATAGTGGATCCCAGTCACGGTACCGGCAAGTGGAGGCTGGTGGAACCGATGGCCCTGGCTGCGGTGGCGGCGGGATGTGACGGGCTGATGATTGAGGTGCACCAGAATCCGGCGGAAGCCCTGTCGGATGGTCCCCAGAGCCTGACTCCACAGAATTTTGCCCACCTGATGAGCCGACTTGATAAGTTTTTAGAGAACGGGAGGGTGTAAATGGGCACCAGGGTAGCTATATTAGGGCTGGGAATCATCGGGGGTTCTCTGGGTTTGGCTCTGAACCAGGGTAAGGATATGGAAGTAGCCGGGTACGACCGGGATCCGGAAACCATGGAACAGGCCCTGCAGATGGGAGCTGTAAAATGGACCGGCAGTCTCCGGGAACTGTCAGCCTGGGCAGACTGCATCTTCCTTTGTACCCCGATCAACACTTTGGTTGATATCGCCCGGGAAGCGGCTCGGTTCTGCCGCAAAGGTTGTCTCATAACCGACGTTGGCAGCACCAAACAGGGCATAGTCCGGGTATTCGACGATCTGGCGGAAATGGGCCTGCGAGGGGTCGGCGGTCACCCCATGGCCGGTTCCGAGCGGCAGGGGATAACGGGAGCCGACCGTTACCTGTTTGAGAATGCAGTTTATGTTTTAACCCCGGGCGGTAACACTCCCCAGGGGGCGGTGGAGGAACTGAGTTTGCTTTTGGGCCCCACCGGTGCCCACATAATTACCATGGATGCAGAGAAGCATGACCGTCTAGTGGCTATGGTAAGCCACCTGCCCCACCTGGTTGCCAGTGCCCTGGTGAGCATGCTACGAGGACAGGATGAGGCTTTGGCCCTAGCCGCCGGGGGTTTTCGCGATACTACCCGGGTGGCCGGCGGGAACCCCGAACTCTGGACAGAGATACTCCTTTCCAATCGCCGGTTGCTGGCCGAGCAGTTGGAAGCGTTTACTGAGCAACTCACCCACCTGAAGGATATGCTAAAGGAAGATAGAGCCCTGGAACTGCATGATTTTTTAAGTACCGCGCGAAGGATAAGAGAGGCCATGCCTGCTAAGAGAAAAGGCCTGAGCCTGACGGAACAGGAGTTGGTCTGCATTGTACCGGATAAGCCGGGAATAATCGGGGCTCTGGGCAGCTATCTGGGGGAAAAGGGGATTAACATCGCTGATATTGAGATACTGCGGGTCCGGGAAGGCGATGGCGGTACCATCCGCATCGGCCTCAGCCGGGAAGAAGATGGACCGGCCGCTGTTGATGCCCTTCAGTCCCAGGGGATCAAGGCCTGGTTGCGATGATGCAGGAGGCCGAAGGCGGTTTCCGGATGACAAGCTCAAACGTATTTATATGGGGATTAACCCGGGTTTTAAGTTATTTCAGGAGAGATAAACATGGATTTTGAGTTTAAGAGGTTGGGCCCGTTGCGGGGAGAATTGACAGTGCCGGCGGATAAGTCGATTTCTCACCGTGCTGTTATTCTTGCGTCTTTGGCTAAAGGAGAGAGCGTAGTTCAAAATATCTCTTGGGGGGATGATGTTAAGTCAACCATACGTTGTATGCGCCAGTTGGGAGTCGAAATTGTCCAGGATGGAAAGGTGACGCGGATCCGCGGTAAAGGCTGCGCCGGCTTAACCGAACCCAACGATGTTCTGAACTGCGGCAATTCCGGGACCACAATGCGGCTTTTGGCTGGAGTGGCGGCTGCCCGGCCGTTCCTGACAGTTCTAACCGGGGACAACTCGCTGCGGCGACGGCCCATGGCCCGGGTCGTAGAACCCCTGTCAATGATGGGGGCGGTCATCTGCGGCCGTGAAAACTCGCGGTTGGCTCCCCTGGTGATCCGGGGAGGAGAGCTCAAGGGTATCGAGTACCACATGAAGGTCGCCAGTGCCCAGGTGAAATCTGCCATTCTGCTGGCAGCCCTGGATGCGCGGGGAGAGACAGTAATCCACGAAAATGTTTCCTCTCGCGACCATACGGAAAGAATGCTCCTCGAGATGGGAGCAAATCTGGAGAGGAAGGAAAATGAGATACGCCTGCGAGGACCCTGTGAACTGGATAGTAGGGAGTGGAGAATTACCGGTGACATTTCCTCCGCCGCCTTTTGGCTGGTGGCGGCTACCATAGTCCCCGGTTCGGAGGTTCTGGTGCGCGATGTAGGGGTCAACCCTACACGCAGCGGGGTATTAACGGCGCTAAAGAGCATGGGGGCCCAAATACACCTTGAGGATTACCGGACGGTAGGTGGGGAGCCGGTGGCCGACATCCTGGTTAAGCACTCCGGGTTGCAGCCGGTGGAGATCGGCGGGAACATAATTCCGTCCCTCATTGATGAGATCCCGGTTTTGGCTGTAGCCATGGCCATGGCCCCCGGAACTTCTGCAGTCAGGGATGCTGCGGAACTCCGAGCCAAGGAGTCGGACCGCATCGCCATGGTGGTTTCGGTCCTCCAACAGATGGGGGTGGAGGCCACCGAGACCGCTGACGGGTTTATCGTTCACGGCCAGGGGAAAATACCCGGAAATTGCCGGTTATTTCCCGGGGGTGACCACCGCATCGCCATGGCCTCGGCGGTAGCCGGGCTTGTATCGGAAATGCCCGTTATGGTGGAGGATTTCAACTGTGTTGACATATCATATCCTGCCTTCCTGCAAGACCTGCAAGGCCTGATCAGGTAAGTTCCAATTGAGCGGCTCCCTGTCAAATTTGACTTTATGTCAGAAGAATGTCATCTTTGGTCGTATTATTATGCGGAGACGGTTCCGGGTTAGTGTTGTTAATTGGGATGAATATGCTAAAATGATTGAGAACATCTGAAGCAAACGGGGTTTAAATACCTTGAAGATAGCCATTGACGGCCCGGCCGGAGCAGGAAAGAGTACAGTCGCCAGGCGTGTCGCCAGAGAACTGGGTATTCTTTACATCGATACCGGTGCCATGTACCGGGCCCTGACATGGAAAGCGCTGCAATTAAAAATCAATTTATCCGCTCCCGAGGAACTTCATCAACTGGCAGCGGATACGGTAATTGATATCAGAGACCATGGTGACGGTACACGCATATACTGTGATGGCCGGGAGGTTACCACCGAGATTCGAAGCCCTGAGGTTTCCCGTATGGTTTCGGTGTTGGCTGCCGATGATAAGGTGAGAGAGGTAATGGTGGAAAAACAGCGCGCTATTGCCTCACGTAACGATGTGGTGATGGACGGACGGGATATTACCCATTGCGTGCTGCCGGATGCGGAATACAAGTTCTATCTTACTGCGTCCCTGGACGTTCGCACCAGAAGACGCGGCCAGGAATTGGAAAATCAAGGTTATGAAGTCGATCTGGAACAATTAAAAAGGGAAATTATGGAAAGAGACCAGCTGGACATGAGTCGAAAAGTAGGTCCCCTGAAGATTACCCCTGATGCGGTGGTCATTGATACCAGCGATATTGATTGCGAAAGCGCTGTCCAGTATGTTTTGGATATTGTTAGGGAGGGGTAATTTTTGCTTTATTCTTTTCTGAAAAGAATTGTGGCAGTGCTTTTTTGGATAGGCCGGGTCAAAGTGGAAGGGAGAGAGAATTTCCCCTCAGAGGGAGCAGTGATCCTGGCGGGCAACCACATGGGTTTTTGGGACCCGGTGGTGGTAGCGGCATTTGTCGACCGACCGATTCATTTCATGGCCAAGGAAGAACTGTTTGAGCATGTGTTGCTGGCCAAGTTACTGCGCAAACTTAATGCTTTTCCGGTTAAGCGGGGTAGCCCGGACCGGACGGCTCTTAAAACAGCCTTAAGGATCCTGGAAGAGGATAAGGTGCTGGGGATGTTCCCTGAAGGCACCCGCAGCAAGACCGGTGAACTTTCAAAACCACAGCACGGTATTGCCATACTGGTGCTGAAGAGCCGAGCCCCAATAGTGCCGGTGATGTTTATCGGCACCCGAAAGATTTTCCCCTGGGCATGGTTTTCGCCGGTTATAGTGAAGATCGGCGCCCCAATTTCGTATGATGAATACTATGATGCCAAACTGTCTACCTCGCTGCTGGAAGAAATTAGCCGGGATATTATGGACAAAATATCAGTTCTCAGAGCATCCTGAGGCAGGAATATCGACAACAAGATGAGAACATATAATTTAGGCAATGCGAGGTGGAAATCTTGCATATATATCTGGCTGACCACGCCGGATTTTGTTATGGGGTAAAACGGGCAATCGACCTGGCAGTGAATGCATCGGCGGAAGACGGTCCCTGGTACACAGTGGGACCCCTGGTGCATAACCAGGAGGTTGTGGGTTTTTTGGCAGATAAAGGCATTGCCTCCGTGGATAATATCGATGAGATAACCTGCGGCGGCGTGATTATCCGCTCCCATGGCATACCTCAGGAGGTACAATCGGAGGTTGAAGCACGGGGATTGAGCATAATCGATGCTACCTGTCCCCATGTCAGGCAGGTCCAGGAACTGGCTCGAAAGCTAGTCGATGATCACTATCAGGTGGTGATTGTGGGAGACAAGGACCATCCGGAGGTTAAAGGGATCCGGAGTCGGGCGGGCGATAACTCCATCGTTGCCCGCAGGCCCGAAGATGTTGCCGGATTGCCGCCCTGTAACAAGATTGCCGTGATATGCCAGACCACAATTCAGGAATCGGAGTACCAGCAGATTGTACAAGAACTGATTTCGCAGGCCAGGGAAATCAGGGGATATAACACCATATGTAATGCCAGTTTAAGACGACAGCAGGCTGTTGCCGAACTGGCAGGTCACGTCGACCTAATGGTAGTAGTTGGAGATCGTAGAAGTTCCAATACCAGGTCTCTGGTTAAGATCTGTGAAGACAGGAAGGTTACTACCTATCAGATAGAGACGGCGGAGGAACTCAGGCCGGAATGGTTTGAAGGTAAAAAAGACGTGGGTGTTACTGCAGGTGCTTCTACTCCAGATTGGGTAATTAAGGAGGTATTGAGTCGGATGTCGGAGCTGGAGAGCAATGCAGCACAAGATGAACAAGCTTTAAACACCAGCAGTAACCAGGAGGAAACTTTTGCCGAACTCGAAGCGGAGATGGCCGAGTTCATGAAGGAAGTGGAGAGAGGTACCATCCTCAAAGGACGTGTGGTTCAGATTGACCAGGATGAAGTGATGGTAGATGTCGGGGGCAAATCTGAGGGAATCATACCTTTGAGGGAACTTTCCGTGCAGGAGATTAGTTCTCCCAGCGAGGTGGTCGCGGTAGGTGATGAGATTGATGTGATGGTCCTGCGCTGGGATGATGACGGTACCATCCTGGTTTCCAAACGCAGGGTTGACCAGGAGCTCGCCCTGGATGCCCTGGAGGAAGCAGCGAGGGAAGGAACTCCGGTTTCTGGGAAAGTGATAAAAACCATTAAAGGTGGGCTCCTGGTAGACGTAGGGGTAACCGGATTCTTACCCGCTTCTCAGGTTGAGGATGGTTTTGTCCGGGATCTGGAAAAGTATGTAGGGCAGGAATTGAGTTACGAGATCCTGGAGTTTAACCGCCAGAAGCGGAGAGGTTCGCAGGTGGTCCTTTCCCGTTCCCGCTTACTCGAAAAGGAGAAAGAAGCCCGGAGAAAGCAGTTCTGGGATGAAATAGCCGAGGGACAAATCAGGAAAGGCGTTGTTAAAAGGATTACCGATTACGGCGCCTTTATCGACCTGGGCGGTTTCGAGGGACTTCTACATGTATCGGAGATTGATCATGTCCGAGTAGATCGACCTGAGGATGTCCTGACTGAAGGAGAAGAGATTGAGGTATATGTGCTGGGGGTTGACCGTGAAACTGAACGGGTCTCTCTGAGCCGGAAGAAAGTTCTTCCCAGTCCCTGGGAGAAGATCGCTGAGACGTTACAGGTGGGAGATGTTGTAACCGGCACTGTGGTTCGCATCGCACAATTCGGAGCCTTTGTAGAGTTGGAACCCGGCATTGACGGGTTGGTCCATATTTCGCAACTGGCGGACAGGAGAGTGGCGAAGACTGAAGACGTGGTTCAGGTGGGACAGGAAGTCAAGGTCAAAGTCATCAGCATGGATACCGAAGCCAAAAGGATTGGCCTGAGCATAAGGGAAGCGGAGCTGGAAGCAGAGAAAGAAACGGTGGCAGCTTACCTGGAGAGCCAGGAGGATCAGCAACTATAAGGTTGTTGTTCACAGTCCGAAGAAGGAGGGTAATAAGTGCCGTTCTTCGATTTTAAGTGCGAGAAGTGTGGACACCAGTTTACTGTACGGGTATCCAATGAAGAAAAGTCCAAGGTTAAATGCGAGAAATGCGGACATCCCCGGGTAATTCAACTGCTGTCTCCATTCTTTTCGCCCGGGAGCAAGACCGCCTCCAGCACTCGCGCATTCCCAGGTCCAAATTGTGAAGGATGCAGCGGCGCTGGGATGGGATGAAGACTATAAAGCTGCCAGTCTGGCAGCTTTTTTTGTATAATAAGCTTGAAGTTTACGCAACTAAGAATATCTGTTATGGCTGGAGTTACTCTCTGTTGGAGGAAAGAGTTGGGTAAAAGTTATGCGTAAGAACAGGAAAGTAAAAGCTTCGGGTATTGTGCTCGCCGGTGGACGCAGTTCCCGGATGCAAATCAATAAGGCATTCGCGGAGGTCAGCGGACTGAAACTGATCGATAATGTCCTGGGCAAGGTATCGCAGGTCTTCGATGAGGTGTTATTGGTCACCAATGACCCGGAAAACTTCTATTATTACTCCAATGAATCAGTCCGTATTATCAGCGATCTTATTCCCGGTAAAGGACCGCTTTCTGGAATTCATGCCGGTTTATATTGCGCCCGTTATGACGTAACCCTGGCGGTACCATGTGATATGCCGTTTTTGAATATGGATTTGGCCGTCCATATGATTGATTTGGTCGGAGACCACGATGGCGTAGTTCCTCGCATCGGGGAATACTTCCAACCACTGTTTGCTGTATATACCAGACGCTGCTTGCCGAAAATTGAAGAGTCGCTGCTGCTTGACCAGCTTAAAATGAGCGACATTTACAAATCCCTCGATATTTTATACGTTGACGAGAAGGAGATCCGCCGGTTCGGGGATCCGGCAGTGATGTTTTATAATATCAACAACCGTGATGATCTCAAGTATGCCGAAGGTTTAATCAAGAAGGTGATCGTATAAGGTCTCGCCGCAAGCTGGAACACCTGAATATTGCCCGGCAGCTGGATGAACACCCGTATACCAATGGACTGGACGATGTTTGTCTGCTTCACAACTCTGTCCCCGAGCTTGACCTTGATGAGATTGACACCGGGGTTACTTTTTTGGGTCAGGGACTATCCCTTCCCCTGATTATCAATGCCATGACCGGGGGTATCCAAGAGGCCTGGGATTTCAACCGGGATATCTCGGAATTGGGAGCGCAGTTTAATATCGGGGTTGCGGTCGGCTCCCAGACCATTGCCCTGGAAAATCGGCAGCTGGCTGAAAGCTTCAAGATTGTGAGAAAGGTGAATCCCGAGGGCCTGATCCTGGCCAATGTAGCTGCCAACGCCGAACCGCAGATGGCAGTCAGGGCAGCGGAGATGATTGAGGCCGACGGCCTGCAGCTGCACCTCAACATCCCCCAGGAACTGGCCATGAGGGAAGGGGACCGCAGGTTCAAGGGTCTTAAGGATAACATAGCGGAGATTGTACATCTTTCACCGGTGCCGGTAATAGCCAAAGAGGTTGGGTTTGGTATGAGCCGGGAAACTGCACAGCAGCTGTTTGATACCGGGGTACGTTTCTTTGATGTCGGCGGCCGGGGAGGTACCAATTTTATTGCCATTGAACAGGCCCGGTCCGGTGTGTTGGCGGACGAGTTTTCCTCCTGGGGGATACCGACTGCAGCAAGTATAGCAGAACTGGCTTCGCTGAACCTGCCAATGGTTGTAGTTGCCTCCGGGGGTATCCGGGGAGGGCTGGAGGCTGCAAAAGCCCTGGCCCTGGGAGCTGACATTGTAGGAATTGCCGGCCGTTTTCTCCGGGTCTGGAGCGAAGAGGGGAAAAAAGGTTTGGAAGAGGAAATAAATCGTTTCAGGTATCACCTGAAAGCGTCCCTGTTGATGACCGGTTCCAAAAACCTCACTGAATTGCGCCGTAAGCCGCTGGTCATCGGCGGCCCCACCGCCCACTGGCTGACAGCCAGGGGGATCGAGGTGTCGAAGTGGGCCAGGAGATAGGAGCCGAGTAATGGCTCAAACCAGGCGGCTTTTGCATACAACAGTCTAATGGAATGGCGTAAAAATTAGCCCTGTAATTTGGACTGATCCCCAAACTCACACTAAATGGTGCCCATCGCAAACAGTCTTTTCCTCCTTACTTCCCAGTCTTTTTTATTTTGCTGGAGTAAAAAGTGTCAAGAGAACCGTCCCCTTGACACCNNTTGGCACCAACTGGACAAACGCGAAGCTATACACTATTATGACATCAAGAAACGACAATTATCGATTTAATTTGCAGCAAGGGAGGTAGCATGAGATGAGTACCTATCTTGATGAATACCGAAGTAAACTCGTGTCCGATTTCGAGGCGGCTTCGCTGGTAAAGTCCGGGGACACCATTGTTTACGGTTCCTTTCTGGCCCGACCGGTAGACTTCGACCGGGCTCTCACCCGCCGCCGGGAAGAACTGCGTGATGTCAACATCTACTGGGCAGGGGGGATGACCCCGACCGAAAGCGTTATGTCGGATCCCGGTCAAGAACACTTTGTCGGCAACGTATGGTTTTACGGAGCTGCCGATCGGGCGCTGGCGGATGAGGGTTTGGTCTACTTTGACCCCGCAACCATGGGGGAGATACAGGAGGTAATCGCCCACCCCAAGTTTAACCTCGATATTCACGTGCAGCAGGTAAGTCCTATGGACGAGCATGGTTTTTTTTCCTTTGGATTAACCAATGTCTACAGCCTGGAGGCCTGTCTGAAAGCGCAGAAGGTTATCCTGGAGGTAAACCGGAATATGCCCCGTCTTTTCGGCGGAGCTGAGGACAGTATTCACATCTCCATGGTGGATCATATTATTGAAGGAAGCAATTCTCCGCTCTTTGAATTGCCCCCCGCCAAACCCCCGACCGTTGAGGACCAGAAGATAGCCGAACTGCTGTTGCCGGAGATCCCGGATCGGGCCTGCCTGCAATTGGGAATCGGTACTCTGCCTAACCTGCTGGGGGAGCTGATCTGTGAGGCCGGGCTCTGTGATCTGGGGATTCATACGGAGATGTTCACCGATTCCATGAGGACCATGTTTGAAGCCGGCATCGCTACCGGCCGTTATAAGAGTATTGACCGCTGCAAGATGGTCCTGTCCTTTGCCATCGGAACCAGGGATACCTATGAATTTCTGCGGGAAAATCCCTTGATCGCTACCTATCCATGCCGCTACACCAATGATCCCTATATCATTGGTCGTAATGAGCGGGTAATCTCCATTAATAACGCTCTGTCGGTAGATCTTTTCGGACAGGTAAATGCAGAAAGTTCGGGTCCCCGCCACATTTCGGGTCCGGGGGGGCAGTTGGAATTTGTGCAGGGAGCAAGGCTTTCACCGGGTGGCAAGAGCTTCCTGTGTCTTAACAGCACCTACACCGACAAAGCAGGGAATATGCAGTCGCGCATTGTTCCCATGCTGGCCGCCGGGAGTGCGGTGACCACCCCTCGCGCTTCTGTCGATTACATTGTCACCGAGTACGGTATGGTGCGGCTTAAAGGGCTCCCAACCTGGGGACGGGCGGAAAGCCTCATCAATCTGGCTCATCCCGATTTTAGAGAAGACCTTATAAAACAAGCCCAGGAAATGAGGATCTGGCGCCGCAGCAACCGGATTGAATAAAGGGAGTTCACTTTTCAGGTGAATTGGTGACGGTAGCAGCCGCATTACTGATAAAAAGCCGGGCTTGAATGCCCGGTTTCTATAACAGGTTTGAGCTTTGTAAAATATGAGCTGCTCCTCAGCCAACTTCTACCCGGGCTTCCGGATCAAAGGGATTGGTCCGCACGGCCAGGGAAAAGAGGTAAGGGGCATTTTGTTTAAGGTGGAACAAATAATCGATCCATTGTTCGTTCAGTAACAGGTATACTCTCCTGATGTCCTCGCTCAGGTGTTCCAGATCGCTGGGCATAAGATTTTGTAAATCCTTACGCAGATCAAGTTCCTCAAAGAGATGAAAAATAGCGAGCAGCAGTTGGGAAAAGCGTTCACTTTCCATAAGATTGTCATTTGCCATCAGGTTCAGGAGGTATTCGCGTTTGGTGAATAAAAAGTCCCGCAGCTGCAAAAGACCGGCTGCGCTGATGCGAAGCCTGGGGATGATTTCCTTGAGGGTGTTCCGCAGATGATCAAAATCTGCTTTTGTCCAGGTATCACTCATCCTGTGTTCCGGCCTTACCGCATGGGCATAATTTGCGGCCAGCGACTTCACCAGGTCTGTTCCCACCTCATGAAAAAAGGCCCCGATGATCAGCTGCATCCTTTCTGCTCGGGCTGCTTCTTCCCGGCGATGTATCAGCCTTTCAAAGACAGTAGCCACCAGGAACACATCTATGGGTAGGAAGGCCAGATCGATCAGGAAATGATGATAAACAAAATCCGCATCGTGAAATAGGAGATAAAACAGGGAATAGACTGTAACGGATATTAAGAAGAATGCTAATCCTAATTTTATAAACCATTTGGAGTTACGGCTGACTCTCATTCCGATTCCTTTCGGGTGCCGGAGCACGCCATGCTGATCTTGAAAACAGCTGCATCCTCAAACATGCAGTTGGTAAGGTTCTCACAAATTAGAAGTCGCCTGAGAGAATTGTTCCTGGGACAGCCAACGGTCATATGAGTGGGAACAATGAATCGCGAATAGAGCAATATCTCCGAATCTGAACCGGCCCCGGGGGGATGCGGTGTGTGCATTCCCGCGCCGGGACCGTTCATCTACTGTTAACCGCTGCCTTTTATTCGCTCTCCAAGCGGTTCTAGTAAGTTTCAACAAACACTTCAAAATAAGCCTGGGGATGTATACAGGCTGGACAGAGCTCGGGTGCCTGGGGACCTTCGTGGACATAACCACAGTTGCCGCATTTCCAGGCTACAGGGGCGTCTTTTTTGAATACCTGGCCTTTCTCAATATTGGCAGCCAGCTTTTGATACCTTATATCGTGGCGTTTTTCTGCCAGGGCAATCATCTTAAATGCGGCAGCAATCTGGGGGAACCCTTCTTCCTCTGCAACCTTCGCGAATTCAGGATAGAGGTCATTCCACTCCTCATATTCGCCCTTGGCGGCAGCCTTCAGGTTATCCACCGTTGTTCCCTGAGCAATCGGGAAACAAGCGGTAATTTCAATATCAGCCGGCAGTTCATCGCCCAAACCTTCAAGCAGGAACTTCCAGAAACGCTTGGCGTGTTCCTTTTCGTTGTCGGCAGTTTCAATAAAGATGTTCTTAATCTGTTTGTAGCCTTCTTTATCGGCTATTGATGCATAGTAGGTGTAACGCATACGTGCCTGTGATTCTCCGGCGAAGGCCTTCATAAGATTAATCGCAGTTTTAGTACCTTTCAAGTTCATTAATAAATACCTCCCTGTATTTTTTGTTCGGTAATCACGCATTCGGGTTAATTGTTGATATACCGGGTGCTGAAAAATCAACCGGTTCTTAACAGGGCTATTTTTCAAAGTTGGCAAGGACGAATTCCCAGTTAATGATATCCCAGAACTTTTCTACATAAGTCTGTCTCGCATTGCGATAGTCAATATAGTAGGCATGTTCCCACACATCGCAGGTAAGCAAAGGTGTTTTTCCTTCGGTTATGGGGGTGCCTGCATTGCTGGTACTTACAATATCAAGATGGTCGGCACCATTTTTGACCAACCAGGCCCAGCCGGAGCCAAAAGTTGCAACCGCCACCGCTATGAACTTTTCCTTAAAGGCGGCAATAGAACCGAAATGCTCATTTATTGCTGCGGCCAGTTTTCCGGTCGGCCCCCCGCCTCCGTTGGGACTCATACAATTCCAATAAAATGTGTGGTTAAAGACCTGAGCAGCATTATTAAATATGCCTCCCGATGACTGTTTTATTATCTCTTCCAGAGTCATATCCTCATAGCCGGTTCCCGCAATCAGCTTGTTAAGGTTATTGACATAGGCCTGGTGATGCTTTCCATAGTGATAGTCAATGGTTTCGGGGGAGATTATTGGACTGAGAGCATCTCTTGCATAGGGTAATGCAGGCAGTTTGTGTTCCAATCGAAAACACCTCTTTCCCTCTAATTTTTGAGTCAAGGTGAACTTGTTAATGTGAATTTTACTTCCCACACTATTATAGCAACAATTTAGGGCCAGATAGTGCGACAAATAGACAGTACCAACACAAACGGCTGGGTATGGTCCCAAAATGTAACAGGGCAAAACCGCTTACGCCCTGAACCTTGGTTTTGTGAGACTCATTAAGGACCTATTTCAACTCGATCCAGGTCGCCCGGGCTCGGGCGTACAACTCACCGGTCGCGGAGAATATGGCGGTGCCGGCGTATAATTTGCGTCCTTCTTGGCCCATCTTCCATCCGACAACGATGCAGGGGTCGCCGGCTCTCATCCTCTGAACGATATCAACCGCCAGTGTTCCCAGGACGATTACCCGCAATTTTTCTGCGAAAACAGCCCAGGCTCCCGGACAATCCAGGGCGGCGCATATTATTTCGTCACGGACGATCCCCTGGCTGTCGGTTACAGATGAATCGGGTATCCAGGGTGCCGCTACATAGCTGCGACCGGCCACCGGGCCGGCAAAAATCCTGAGCCCGTCACCGGCATCCCGCTGAGGACCGCAGACAAAACAACCGGGGAAGGCATGCCTGTCGAAGATTTCCTGTTCCGGAACTGCGCCCCTGGCCTGGTCCATGGTGGGGGGATCAGGTACCTCCATGTCGACTGACGCGGCCGCCGCCCGGGCTACTACCGCTTCGCGGTGTAATAGTATGAACTGGTGGTCCTCCTGTTTTACCATCAAAGGTATATCCAGCGGGGAAGGGATTAACAACTTTACCTCAGCAGGGTAACCAATAAAATTGGCCAGCATTCCGCAGGTATAACCACCATTACCGGACGTGGGCGGCCCGCAGAATCTACGGTCAATAATGATGTGTTTATTCATGCTGCCTCCACTTGCTCGATTGGCTTTATGAGTAAATTCTATTGGTGTCGGAATAATCCTGCTCATCCAAGGGCGGCAGCGCCGTGCCTAAGTCCTTTACTATGTTTGCCCAACAATGTCATTAATTTTATGGAGCCCCGGTGAAACAGAGCGTAAGGTGAGAAAGACTGCTCCAGGGATGGGCGTATTGCATGTGGAAAGAACTGATTAAGGTACGCTGCTCCTACCATAAATCTCATCCGGGAAACCTGTTGGGCCCAGGGCTATATAACAGGTGTTAAATAAAAAATGATAGAATAGTATTAAGAACAAAATGTCCGGTGTCAGAAAATACTGTTAGGAGGTATACTATGTCAATACTGTTGAATCCCAAAAAATACGATCATCAATGGCCTGACCAGAAAACCCGAGACATCATGCTGAAGACTATTGAGTTTTTTGAGAGAAAGGGCTTAAAGAGCATTAAGGAGGATGACCAGGCCCTTCGCTGGTACGATGATTTCGTCCGTTTTATAAAAGAAAACGAGATTTTTGCCACCCTCTTAACTCCGTCCGGGTACGGCGACCCCGACTCACGTTTTGACCTCTCCCGGGTCTGTCCTTATAACGAGATCCTGGGCTTCTACGGCAACCAGTATCAGTACGCTTACCAGGTCAGCATTCTTGGAGTCGGACCCGTTTGGATGGGTGATAATGAAGGGCTCAAACACAAGCTGGCCCGGCTGCTGAAGGAAGGCGGATTGTTTGCCTTTGGGCTTTCCGAAAAGGAACACGGAGCCGACCTGTACTCCAACGAGATGAAGCTCTACCCGCAGGGTGACGGCACCTACCGGGCCAACGGCGGCAAGTATTACATCGGAAATGGCAATGTGGCTTCCCTGGTATCAGTCCATGGCCGTTATGCGGATACCAATGAGCATGTTTTCTTTGCTGTTGACAGCCGGCACCGCAACTATAAACTGGTCAAGAAAATCAACACCCCCGGGGTCCGCAACGCATACGTGGCTGAATTTGAATTGATTGAATACCCCATTACCAAAGAAGACATCATTTCCAGCGGACAGCTGGCCTGGGATTCTTCGCTGTGTACCGTAAATATTGGCAAGTTTCAGCTGGGGTTTGATTCGATCGGAATATGCACCCATGCGTTCTATGAAGCCATAACCCATGCTTCCAACCGCATTCTCTATGGCAAACCGGTAACCAACTTCCCTCACATCAAGACCTTCTTTGTTGAATCCTTTACCCGCCTTAACGCCATGAAGCTGTTTGCCTTGCGGAGCCTGGACTACTTCCGTGCCGCCTCCAACGAGGACCGGCGTTATCTCCTGTTCAACCCTATCCAGAAGATGAAGGTTACCAGGGAAGGCGTCAGGGTCATAGACATGCTGCTTGACGCGATAACCGCCAAGGGATTCGAGCAGGATACCTACTTTGAAGCGGCGGTCAGGGAAGTCGGAATGATACCGCGTCTGGAAGGAACGGTCCATGTGAATATCAATCTGGTGGTAAAATTCCTGCAGAATTACTTCTTCAACCCGGTTGAGTATCCGTATATCCCCAAGCGCGACGAACCCGGCAACGATGAGTATGTATTCAAGCAGTATACTGGAGGTCTGGCCAAGGTGCGTTTCCCGGACTACCGTTTGGCCTACGAAGGCGTAAACCTGCCCAACGTCAGCGTCTTCAGAGAGCAGATCGAATTGTTCAAGGATCTGATGAGCAACGCCAGTCCAACCCCGGAACAGTATAAACGGGTTGATTACATGCTGGCCCTGGGCGAGATGTTTACTCTGATCGTCTATGCCCAACTGATTATGGAGAACTGCAAGATCTACAATATAGATGACGACCTCACCGACCATATATTCTACTGCTTGGTGCGCGACTTCTCGGGTTACGCTTTGAACCAGTTGACCAACTTTGAGAACTCTCCCGAACAGAAGCAGTATCTGCAGAAGATCGCCTTGACCCAACCGGATATCAACCCGGCACGGGAAATGAGGCTCTGGAAAGACCAGGTTTCAGTCCTCGACGGGGCGTACAAAATGAATCCGTAGTGCGGATTATGTCAAGGATTCCGAATAACGCGCTACCGGTTACTGATTTCTATTTAGATATACGATTCAGAAATGAGCCATCGGGATGCCCGGTGGCTCGATTTTTATGGGACCGGGTAAACGAAGTATGTAGGCGAGGACTAATTACTGTCAATACCTGGACCACCTCGCTCATCGGGTGGTGTACAATACTGTTGTTACCGAAGGGTAAAAAACTGAACGGAGGGTGATAACGGTGTGGAAGGAATTTCGCGACTTTGCTATGAAGGGTAATATGATTGATCTGGCTATAGGTATCGTAATCGGAACTGCATTCGGTAAAATCATTACCTCGCTCGTGAACGATGTTCTAATGCCGCCGATCGGAATGCTGCTGGGAAAAGTCGATTTTTCCAATCTGTATATAAACCTGTCGGGTCAGCAATATCCATCTTTGGAAAAGGCGGTTGAAGCGGGCGCACCTCTCCTAAAATACGGTTTGTTCCTCAATACCGTAATAGATTTCTTAATAGTGGCCTTTGTGATATTTCTCATTATCAAACAGATCAACAGGTTTAACAAGGAGGAACCGCCTGCTGAACCGACCACCAAAGATTGCCCGTTTTGCTGGTCACAGGTTTCGATTAAAGCTACCCGCTGTCCCCATTGCACATCTGAACTGTAGTCTTATCCAATTGCTCTCCCGCAAAAAACCGGAAGGATTAATGGGAATCGCTATACGAATA
>LFRU01000034.1:0-12340 GCA_001512495.1 Syntrophothermus sp. DTU052
GGGCTCGAGTATATTCGCACCGGGTTTGCCCAGGGGAGATTCGAGGAGATGCTCCCCATGCTTCAGGATGTTACCCAGGCCTTTATCTCCATCCAGTACGCTCTTTCCAGCAGGGGAGAAGACATGACTTCACGGTTTCTTAATGACCATACGCGTAGGATTCAAAACGGTTTGGGACAACTGGTAGCAGCTTATGAAATGATGGACTGGGATCAGGCGAGCAAAGCTATGGAATATGAGGTTGTACCCGGATTTATGCAGTGGAGGGAAGAAATAGAGCGTCATTACCGCCCCGCTGTAGTATCCTGAACTTGATTAAGGGAGGCAGCTAAATGAGCAGAAATAGACCACTGCTTACACCCCAGTATATGCGCCGGTTTATGTGTATTGGCTCCCAGTGTGAGGACACCTGCTGTTTTGGCTGGCGGGTAAATATCGACCGTGCCACTTACCGCAAGTACCGGCGCGTGACCGATCCGGAACTGCGGCAGGAACTGGATTCCTGTATTAAAAGAAATCGTTCCCAACCTGGTGAGCAGAACTACGCTCGGATAAAAATGGATCGGGGTAAAGCCTGTCCCTTTTTGAATGAGGAGTCTTTGTGCCGTATTCAGTTGCGGCTGGGGGAAGAGTTTCTGTCCGACATATGTGTAACCTACCCGCGGGTTGCAAATCTGGTCAATAATGTATTGGAGAAATCAGCCACCATGTCCTGCCCGGAAGCGGCTCGGCTGGCCTTGCTGAATCCGGAGGAGATGGAGTTTGATGAGCTCGTCGAACCGGTCGAAACCCGTAATATTATTAATAGACAGATTGATACACATGGATTGGCGGTCGCAAAACGGGCGGAGCGCTACTTCTGGGAACTGCGCATCTTCACCATCCAGGTGTTGCAGAACCGGAATTATTTCCTGGCAGAGCGTTTAATAGTATTGGGGATGTTCTACCAAAGGGTACAGAATCAGATTGATGCCGGCCAGGTGGAGGAGATACCTCGCATAATTGCCCGTTACACCAATCTGATAGCGGGGGATGAACTGCGGGCTGAGTTGGCTGCGATTCCTGCCCAGGTGACGATCCAGATGCAGCTCATGAAAGAATTGGCCGACGAACGGATGGTCAAGGGTGTGAGCAGCCGGACCTACCTTGAATGTTTTGCCCAATTTCTACTCGGGGTTCAATACACCGAAGAGGCAACGGTGGATGAGGTCGCTGCTCGCTATCAGGAGGCCGAAGCAACCTACTACCGCCCTTTTATGGCGGGTCATGAGTATATCCTCGAGAACTACTTGGTAAACTACGTCTTTAAAAACCTGTTCCCCCTCGGCGGAGGAAAAAATCTTTTCGATAACTACGTTATGATGGTTGTTCACTATGCCCTGATAAAAATGCACCTCATCGGCATGGCCGCTTTTAACCGGGGTCTGACTGAAGAGGTGGTAATCAAATTGATATATTCATTCGCTCGGGCGGTTGAGCATAATCCGCCGTATTTGCGGCACGTCCTGAGGCTGTTGAAGGACAACGGTTACGACACCATGGCTTACATGGCGATACTGATTAAAAACTGATCCAAAACTCGGAAGTGAAGGTGATCACATGGATATTGCGGCCCTCGCTATTAACTTGAGTCAGGTTCAACTCCAGCAGGCGGTTGGTACCGCGGTGCTTAAAATGGCCCTGGACACCGGCCGGGAGAATGCCGATATGCTGACCGGGGCATTAACTGATTCGACAAAGGTGCTGGAACACTCAGTTCGCCCTCATCTGGGGACCAAGCTGGATGTGACCGTTTAAGCTCTCAAACATTGCTAAAGTTACCGACACCAACGTTCGATAATTATGGGTAAGGCAAGGATGCCGGCGAAAACTTTCGGCAGGGAGGCGAAACAAAGTGCGGGTTGAAGCGCCAGGGAAGGCAGTTGAATTTAACCCCAATTTAGAGCTGGTTACCAGGCAGAGTGCGGAAGGAATACGGGAGAAAAAAAACCACGAAACGAACGACAGGGCTTTTCCGAGGGTTGACAGTAACCAGCTGGAAACGGCGGTGGAAATATCCAACCGGGCCATGGAAATCAGCCGTTACGGGTTGCAGTTCAGGATCCATGAGGATAGCGGGCGGGTTCAGGTCAAGGTGGTGGATAGCGAGACCAAGGAGATATTACGGGAGATTCCCCCTGAACATATGCTGAAAATTGCTGCCAGTATCAAAGAGATGCTGGATGACCTTCATGAGATGGTGGGAGTTTTGGTAAACGAGATTGTCTGATTGTGTGGAGGGCGAGGAGGGGAATTATGAACAGACAAACGCAGGTCTATGCAAACTACAAGAATTCAGCCGTAGAAACCGCCAGTCCCGGCAAACTTCTCCTTATGCTGTATAACGCTGCCATCAGGAACCTGGATAGCGCCATACAGAGTATTGCCGACAAGGACATTGAGTCGGCGCATAAGTCGATAATCAGGACCCAGGATATAGTTTCAGAGTTCATGCGCACCCTTAATATGGACTATGAGATTTCAGAAAAGCTGCTGGCGCTCTATGATTACCTCCACCGACGCCTGGTGGAGGCCAACATTCATAAGGATGTCGAGATTATAAATGAGGTGCGGGGGTTCCTGGTCGAACTGCGCGATGCCTGGCAGGAAGCGGTTAAAAAAGCTTCAAGCACGCCTTCGCGGGTTGCGGCCGCGGGTGGCGGCGGCATAAACCTTCGGGGTTAATTATTGGGAACGGCAGGTACAGCATCTTGAATGAAGTGTTGAAAAAGCGGGAAAACCTGTTCCGGGAGATGTTGGCGATTTCTGGCCGGCAGGTGGAATTCTGCCGGGGTGAGGAGCTTGAATCTGCGGATTTGAGCGGATTGATGGAACTCGTGAACCGGCGGCAGCTGCTTATGGACGAGATCGATCGCCTGAACGCATCACTGACGCCGGAGCAGACGGCAGTCGGTGATGGCCGGTACTCAACATATAACCCGGCTCGGGATGAGGAACTGGTGAAGATGATGGAAGCCATCGGCCGGAACGATGAGACCTGTCGGCAGTTGCTGCAGAAGAGTGCTGGCCGGCTGTCGGTGTTGATTAAACAGGCCCGGAACCACCGCCAGGCTTCGGAAGCGTACCAGGAGAAAAGCGTATATGATGCCTGGTTTATTGATAAAAAAAGATAACGGGTCATTCTTTTATCCCCGGGGCGATGCCGAACATGCACGCAGGGAAGGGCACGGTAATAGGACCGCCCGGCTGGAGGGCGAAAACAAAATATGCGGTTAGGACCTCAGACCTGCTTCTGAGGTTATAGTTTTCTTAGGGAGTCTGAATAGTCGCTATCCCGGGCGGCGGGGAGGTGCTCGCCGGCTCCGGGATTACGGGCTAAAGAACCCGGGCGATTGGGGCAGCGGGGAAGGGCGGTTAATCCGGGGTGATATTGATGGGGATAGACAGATGAAGATGGGGGAGTTGGTGATGACAGGTGAGGAAACAGGGGGCAGCGGTGGACCGATTGGCTGAGCGCCTGCTGGACAATCTTGAACGCCAGGAGGAATTGTATACGTCGATGAGGCATTTGGCCCGGGAACAGCTGAAGACGGTTAGGAGCCCGGCCTCAAGCGGGCTGGACCGGGATTTAATACTCAAACAAAGGGCCGAGCTGCTGCAGCACCTGGAACCGCTGGGCAAGCGGGGGAGGATTATCGAACGCGACCTGGCGCGAGCAGTCGGGCTGGAGCAGTTTACCGTTAAGGGAATCGAGGGGAAGGTTGACAATGAACTGCACCGGCGGCTACGGCAGGCATTTGAGCGCCTGGGAGTCCTGCTTGGGGAAATCACCGAGATAGATGCCGAATCGGTCCGACTGATGAGCTCACAACTAGCCGGGTGCCACCAAACGCCGCGGCGACCGGTCAGCAGCGCTGAAGCCCTCCAGGCTTATCGCGAGAGCAGCCGGGTCAAAAAGGATCGCGGGTGAGTTTTTCCTGCCGGGGATTGTAAGGCAGGAGAGACAAAGTACGGCAAAGAACCAAACCCCAAGAGATTCAGGCCGAAGAACATCCACTTCCCGACAGAGAATCGTGAGGTCCGATGCAGGAATTTGGTGTCGGTATTCCCACATTTGCTGCACCTTGCTAATAATTGCATAAAAAAGGGCATAATATCAACCAAGCTACCTGCTGGAACGCAGCAGGACATCTTGAAAAGAGCGAGGGATTTTACGGAATGTATGAAGACAAGGTATTGGTGTGCGGTGAATGCGGGGGGAATTTTATTTTTTCCGCAGGAGAACAGGAGTTTTACTTTGAAAAGGGATTTGCCAACGAACCCAAACGCTGCAAACCCTGTCGGGATGCCCGCAAGACCAGGGCAGGTGAGAGGAGAGGGCCGCGCGAGATGCACGAGGCTGTGTGCGCTGAGTGCGGGGCTGCAACCACGGTCCCCTTCCGCCCGGTGTCAAACCGCCCCATATACTGCCAGGAGTGTTTTGCCAAGACTCATTGAACTGTGCGATATCTGGTGCCCGGGGATAACCCGGGCCTTAGTTTTTTATCCAGAATGTGGCTTATGGTGACAAATAGTACCAATAAATTTTTTGTCATCCGGAGTTATCCACAATTCGGGGCTTGATTCTATGCCTTATCAACAACTTTATCCACAGAATTCACAATTAATCAGATGAAGTAGATGACCAGATTCGACTTTCGCGGCGGCAGATTAAAGGAAAACTGGCCCTGTATAGCAAAAAAAGGAAACAGAGTCGGGTTTCAGGGAATAACGCTGTACGCGTTGCAGTAAATGGCTGAAAGGGGAAGGTAATGGGCGCCAATGCCCGAAACCGGGATCGTGAATAACCGGGAGCCGGAGGTCACAATTCGTTTCGGGGGCGCCGGCCAAGGGTTCGTTTACGCCGGCAGTTGCACACCCCGGTGCGGCCGGCGGGGACGCTTTATCCGGCCGGTGATAAGGCCCGGGGATATGTGAGGGTTGTTGGCAGCCTGGAGATTGGTGGCGTGACTAAAACGGGGAGAAGCGCGCGATGGCCGGCAAGCACCTATTTCTGGATAAAGGATTTTCCGGGGCGCAAAAAGAATATACTAATCACAGACTGGGAAGGGAGTGGTCGTTGTGAGGTTTGAAGTTCGGGGGAAAAACATCGAAGTCACCGAGGCTCTCAGAGACTACGTGGAAAAGCGACTGTCCAAACTGGAGAAGTTTATTGAAGATGCTAGGGTAGCCCAGGTAACCCTGTCTGTGGAAGGAGAGAGTCACAAGGTCGAGGTAACCATTCCGCTCAATGGTGTGATTTTAAGGGGGGAAGAGGAGACTGAAGACATGTACTCTTCAATCGACCTGGTGGTCGATAAACTGGAAAAGCAGATCGACAAGTACAAGACCAAGCTTTACCGGCGTTACCGGGGGATTGGTTTCCGCAAGAGCCTGGTACGCGAGCTGGAGTCTTCCCGTGAACAGGTTGAACAGTTCAAGATCGTTCGCACCAAAAGGTTTGCTCTAAAGCCCATGGATGTTGAGGAAGCCGTGATGCAGATGAACCTCCTCGGGCACAACTTTTTTGTCTTCTTTAACTCTGCAACCGAGGAGGTAAACGTGGTTTACCGCCGCAATGACGGAAACTTCGGTTTGATCGAACCCCACTTTGATTAGTTGAAGTGAATACCACTAAAGTGTAAGATTAGGATATAAAAGGCTGTGAAGGGAACCTCCGTGGTTCCCTTCGTTTTGGAGAGAGGTGTCCCCATGGTTATTGGATTTTTAAGGAATGTTTTTGATTACAACAAAAGAGAAGTAAAGAAGCTCATGCCAAAGATCGATATAATAAATAGCCTGGAAAGCAGTATGAAGTCCCTGACTGATGCCGAGCTGGGGGCCAAAACGGTAGAGTTCAGGAACCGTCTGGCTGATGGCGAGACCCTGGATGACCTGCTGCCGGAGGCCTTTGCCGTGGTCCGGGAAGCCTCGGTTAGAACCCTGGGCCTGCGCCATTTTGATGTGCAGCTCCTGGGAGGCATAGTCCTTCATATGGGCAGAATATCCGAGATGAAGACCGGTGAAGGTAAGACGCTGGTTGCGACCCTGCCCGCATATCTGAACGCCCTGGAGGGGCGCGGGGTCCACATCGTGACCGTTAACGACTACCTGGCCACCCGTGACTCGGAGTGGATGAAACCCATCTATGAGATGTTGGGGCTTTCAGTGGGGTTGATTGTCCATGGCCTGAACAACGAAGAGAGAAAAGCTGCTTACGCGGCCGATATTACCTATGGCACCAATAATGAATTTGGTTTTGACTACCTGCGGGATAACATGGTGGTAAGTCTTGACCACATGGTGCAGAGGGAGCTGAATTATGCTATCGTGGACGAGGTCGACTCAATCCTCATCGACGAGGCTCGAACTCCGCTCATTATTTCAGGCCAGTCGGACAAGCCGACCGACCTCTACCGCCAGATAGCCCGGTTTGTTCCTAGACTGCGCCGGGACGAGGATTACAAGGTGGACGAAAAGGCCCACCTGGTGACCCTGACCGAAGCGGGAATAGCCCGGGTGGAGAAGGCATTTGGGGTGGATAACCTGGGTGATGACCGCTACCTGGAACTGAATCATCACCTGAACCAAGGTCTCAAGGCCCACTGTCTGATGAAAAGGGACCGGGACTATGTGGTGAAAGACGGACAGATAATTATTGTTGATGAATTTACCGGCCGCCTGATGTTTGGCCGCCGGTACAGTGACGGCCTGCACCAGGCTATTGAGGCCAAGGAGGGGGTCAGGATCGAGAGGGAGTCGCAGACCCTGGCCACTATTACCTTCCAGAACTACTTCCGCATGTATAGAAAGCTGGCGGGGATGACCGGTACCGCGGAGACCGAGGAAGAGGAATTCCGCAAGATTTACGGCATGGATGTGGTGGTTATACCCACCCACAAGCCGATGATAAGGGAAGATTACCCCGATGTGGTTTATCGGACGGAACTCGGAAAATTCCGGGCAGTGGTGGAGGACATAGTTGAATGCCACCGCAGGGGACAACCGGTTCTGGTGGGGACCATTTCTATTGAAAAGTCGGAGCTTCTAAGCCGAATGCTGGATAAGCGAGGAGTGCCGCATCAGGTGCTGAATGCCAAACATCACGAGAAGGAAGCCCAGATAATTGCTCAGGCTGGACAGGCGGGAGCCGTAACCATCGCCACCAATATGGCGGGGCGGGGTACGGACATTGTGCTGGGCGAAGGGGTGACGTCATTGGGCGGTCTTTATGTGCTGGGAACCGAACGCCATGAGTCCCGCCGCATCGACAACCAGCTGCGCGGTCGTTCCGGTCGCCAGGGGGATCCGGGGGTGTCACGCTTCTACGTTTCCCTGGAAGACGATCTGATGCGGTTGTTCGGCTCGGAAAACATCGAGGGCCTCCTGGACCGCCTGGGGATGGATGACAGCATGCCCATTGAACACCCTATGATATCGCGGGCGATTGAGAATGCCCAGCGCAAGGTGGAAGCCAGAAACTTCAACATCCGCAAGACCGTGCTGGAATATGACGACGTGATCAATCAGCAGCGGGAAGTCATCTACGAGGAACGCCGCAAGGTCCTGGCACAGGAGGACCTCAGGCGTACGGTTGTCTCCATGATGGATGAAGTGGCGGAATCGATAGTTGATATGTTTGCCGGGGAGAAGAGGCACGCAGAGGAATGGGACCTGGAAGGGCTGGTTGGCCTGGTGGAGCAGGCTTACGCACCGATTCCGGACTTGAGTGTTGATACCCTGAAAGGCATGACGCGGGATGAGGTTGTTGCATACCTGCAGGATGAGGCCTACCGTATGTATGAGGAGCGGGAGAGGGAGCTGGGCGCCGAAACCTTAAGGGATCTGGAACGTGTCATCCTGTTGAGGGTAATTGATGAGAAGTGGATGGACCACATAGATGCCATGGACCAACTGCGGGAGGGGATTAACCTTCGGGCCTACGGGCAGCGTGACCCCCTGATTGAATACAAGTTTGAGGCCTACGATGCTTATCAGATGATGGAGAGGAGCATCAAGGAGGATGTAGTTCGCTATCTGTTCCGCGTCCGCCTGGTAAGCCAGCCGCAGGAGCGGACCATGGTGGCCGGCCGGGAGGAGGAAGGCCCCCGGCAGCCGGTGAAGGCGGACAAAAAAGTGGGCAGGAATGACCCGTGCCCCTGCGGCAGCGGGAAGAAGTACAAGAAATGTTGTGGGAAAGGGGCTAACTGATGGATCTCGCTACCCTACTCGGAATTATCATTGGTTTTGGAGGCGTAATCGGCGGATTTTTGTTGGAAGGCGGCCATCTGGGCAGCCTGTTCGTTGGCTCTTCGGGGGCTATCGTAATGGGAGGTACCATTGGAGCTGTAGTTATGAGCTTCAGCCTGGGGGAACTTAAAACTGTGCCCGGCTTCTTGAAGACAATTTTTTCTGAGAGCAGCGTCGATTTCGGCGGGGCGGTGGAACACCTGGTGGAAACGGCCGATAGGGCCCGGCGCGAGGGACTGCTGAGCCTGGAGAGCCACCTGCCGGAGATAGATAACGATTTTATGCGGCGCGGCCTGCAGTTGGTTATCGATGGAACCGATCCGGAGCTGACCAGAAATATGCTGGAGATGGAGATCGCTTCCTATGAGCAAGGACAGAATCTGGGCGTGGAGATCTTCAACTCCGCCGGGGGATTTGCCCCTACCATGGGTATCGTTGGTACCGTAATGGGACTGGTTCATGTCCTGGGGAATATCTCCGATCCCGATGCCCTGGCTCCGGCGGTGGCGTCCGCGTTTATAGCAACCCTTTATGGGATAGCGACCGCCAACCTGCTGTGGATCCCGTTTGCCACCAAGATCAAAACCAAGGCCTCACGCCAGATATCCCATATGGAGTTGATCCTGGAGGGTATTCTCTCAGTTCAGGCGGGAGAGAATCCTCGGGTTATCAGGGAAAAGCTCCTCACTTTCCTGCCGGAAAGGGAGAAGGAGGAGCTGTTGGTGGATGAGGCTGCAGGAATGGGAATGTAGAGATGTTTGGCAGAAAAGGGCGAAAAAACAACAAACATACTGATGAAAAAGGACCGGGCATGGAACGCTGGCTCATCACCTATGCCGATCTTATAACCCTGCTGCTGGTTTTCTTTGTGGTCATGTACAGCATCAGCACGGTAAATGCCCAGAAGCTGCAGGCGGTAGCCAGTTCCCTGAGCCAGGTTTTGGCCGGTAAAGCGCCGGAGATCCTCGATTACAGCGGTCCGGCGATCATCGAGGGACAGTCGGGTGCCCAGTACGGGGATATAATTCAGGGAACCGAACTGGAGACGATCCGGCTGCAGCTGGCTGAGTACCTGAAGTTCCTGGAAACCATGTCCCCGGATATCAGCGATAACATAGTGATAATGCAGCAGGAGCGGGGACTGGTGATAAGCCTCAAGGATACCCTGCTGTTTCCCAAGGGTTCGGCAGTCCTGACTCCCCGCGCGCGACAGGTTATCAGCGGCGTAGGGAAGTCGCTGGCGCAAATTCCTAATTACATACGGGTAGAAGGCCATACCGACAACCTGCCCATACATACGGCCCAGTTCCCCTCCAACTGGGAACTGTCGGTTATCCGGGCTACCAATGTCGCCAAACAGCTCATTAATGAGAGTTCCATCAGCCCCGAGAAGATATCCGCCACCGGGTACGGGGAGTACCGACCTCTGGTTCCCAACAACAGCGAGGTTAACCGGGCTATCAACCGCCGGGTTGATATCGTCATCCTGAAACACAAGTACGAATACTTCGAGCCATTTCCCGATGAGGAATCATCCCCCTGATTACATCCGGAGTCTCACCCAGCAAACACCTGGCCCTGCCCCGGTCAATTGGTTTCCCTGCATGGAAAACCGGAGCCGGGTCGCTTCCGCCCGGCAGTTGCTCAATCAATGCTCACTGGCCGCCTGCCCGGGTGCAAGTTGGATTAAGGTTAATCCGCTTGCAGGAGAGATGATATAGTATTAACGTAATAAAAGAGCTGTTTGCTGATTCAGTACCCGGCCCTAAAGAGGCCGTTCAATCCAAGGAGGGATGATATGCAGGAAGATCCGCGCAATATGGCCGAATACATTGAGGAGCGCCTCATAGAAATAGGGAGGTCTCTTTGACCTGGAAGGTATCAAAGAGGAAATAGCGGCCTTGGAAGAGAAGACGATGCAGCCCGCCTTCTGGGATGATAACCGCGAGGCCCAGAGAATCCTGCGGAGAATAAGTGAGCTGAGAGAGACCGGGGATACCCATCGCCGCCTGCTGACGGAAGCCGGTGATTTGAAGAACCTGTTGGCCCTGGCGGAGAGAGAAGGGGAGGCGGAGCTGTTTCAAGAGGCGGTTCTGGAACTGACCAGCCTCAGGCAGGAGTTTGAGGAATTCGAACTGCATATCCTGTTCGCCGGTGAGTATGACCGCAGCAATGCTATAGTTTCCCTGCACGCAGGCGCAGGAGGGACCGATGCACAGGACTGGGTAGAGATGCTGTTGCGCATGTACAGCCGGTGGGCTGAAGATAATATGGACAGCTATGAACTGTGGGATTTGATCCCTGGAGATGAGGCGGGGATCAAGAGCGCTACCTTTTATGTAAAGGGACGGTTTGCCTACGGGAAGTTAAAGGGAGAGCATGGGGTGCACCGCCTGGTAAGAGTCTCGCCCTTCGACTCCTCCGGCCGCCGCCATACCAGCTTTGCCCAGGTGGTGGTTATGCCGGAACTGCCGGATGAGGTGGAGGTTAACCTGAATGCGGAGGATTTGCGGATAGATACCTTCCGTTCCGGCGGGGCCGGAGGGCAGCACGTCAACAAAACCGATTCCGCAGTGCGCATTACCCACCTGCCTACCGGGATTGTGGTTCAGTGTCAGAATGAGAGGTCGCAGCATGCCAACCGACAGGCGGCCCTCAAGATCCTGAAGGCCCGTTTGTTTGAGTTGAAGAGCCGGGAACAGGCGGAGAACATGCAAAAGATAAAGGGAGAACACAAGGAGATCGCCTGGGGGAATCAGATCCGCTCCTATGTCTTAAACCCTTTCAGCCTCATTAAGGACCACCGCACCGGGGTGGAAGCAGGTAATGTGGAAGCAGTCCTCAACGGGGACATCAACCAGTTTATTTCTGCATATTTGCAGGCTCAGGCAGAAAACATGTTAAAGGATTGACCGGAGAGGAAAAGAGCTCTTCTTCCTCCCCATGCGGAGGAGGAAGGTCGTTAATGGGGAACAAATTCTTAAAAAAATAGGAGTAAAAGATGCGTGAGATCAACCAACAAGTGATAGACGAGATCGGAAGCAAAGCCCGGCGGCTGCGGCGGGAGGTTATTCGCATGGTTGGAACCGCCGGTTCCGGGCACCCGGGCGGAGCCTTGTCCGCTGCGGATATGGTGGCCTGCCTCTACTTCTGGGAGATGAGATACGATCCGCAGCGCCCGGACTGGCCGGAACGGGACCGGTTTGTGCTGTCCAAGGGACACGCGGCTCCGCTCCTGTATGCGGTCCTGGCCGAATCCGGCTTTTTCCCGCAGGAGATGCTGGGAACCCTGCGCCGGCTGGGCAGTCCCCTGCAGGGGCACCCGGATATGCGCAAGCTGCCCGGGGTGGAAGCTTCTACCGGCTCTCTGGGGCAGGGAGTAGGCTGGGCGGTGGGGATGGCCCTGGCGGCCAGGCTGGATCGCCGGGATTCACGGGTCTATGTGCTGCTGGGCGACGGTGAATTAGAGGAAGGAATGGTCTGGGAAGCGGTCATGGCTGCGAGCCACTACCGACTGGGCAACCTGGTGGCCTTGATTGACAACAACGGACTGCAGATTGACGGTCCTCTGCACGAGGTGATGTCCGTCGAACCCATCGGTGACAAGTTCAGGGCTTTTGGTTGGGAGACCTGCGAGATCGATGGACACGATATCGGCGCAATCCTGCGCACCTTGAATGAGGCGCGGCAGGTCAAAGACAGGCCGTTTGCCATTGTTGCCCGTACGATAAAGGGCAAGGGCTGTTCATTTATGGAAGGCCAGGTGGACTGGCACGGCAAGGCCCCGACTCAGGAGGAACTTGAGCGGGCCCTGCTTGAGTTTGACAGCGTATAACCGCTATTACTGATAGAAAATGGAGGAACATACGATGCAGGTAGCGACCAGGGATGCTTACGGGCAGGCCTTAAAAGAACTGGGAGAACAATACCCGGAGGTGGTGGTTTTGGATGCGGACCTGTCAAAGTCCACCAAAACCGTCGATTTTGCCCGGGCCTTTCCCGACCGCTTTTTTGATATGGGCATAGCCGAACAGAACATGATGGCGGTGGC
>LFRU01000034.1:12363-41323 GCA_001512495.1 Syntrophothermus sp. DTU052
AATTCGGCGGCCCAGGCCCAACTCGATGTGAAAGTCTGTGCCACCCACGCCGGGATTACCGTGGGAGAGGACGGCAGTTCCCATCAGTCGGTGGAGGACATTGCCCTTATGCGGGTAATCCCCAATATGAAAGTGGTGGTTCCCGCCGACGGTCCCAGTACCGCCTGGGCGGTGAGGGCGATTTATCACGAACCGGGTCCCTTTTATCTACGGCTGGGGCGCCCCAAGGTCCCGGTTGTCTACGACGGGGTTGCCGGCCTTAAGATCGGCAGAGCGGTTAAACTTCGAGAAGGCAGGGACGTGGGGATACTGGCCTGTGGAATCATGGTCTCGGAGTCCCTGCAGGCGGCTTCGATGCTGGCTGCAATGGGTATTGAGGCCACGGTGCTCGACGTTCACACCATAAAACCGCTGGACCGGGAGTTAATCCTGGAAACGGCCCGGGCGACCGGGTGCCTGGTGACCGCAGAAGAACATAGTATTATTGGGGGACTGGGCGGCGCGGTATCTGAACTTACGGCTTCGGAATACCCGGTGCCGGTGGTGAGGGTCGGGATCCGCGACCTGTTCGGCCAATCGGGACAACCCCGGGAACTAATGGAGTACTACGGTCTCACCGCGCAAGAGATTGCCAGGGCGGCGCAAATTTCCATGTCACAAAAAGGCTGAAAATAAAGGAATCGGTATAATCGGTGTAGAACCACCTTTTCTATAAGGTGGTTTTTTTGTGTTGGCAGTTTGTGTTCGCATTTCTTGGTTCTTGATAGCTGGTTTTCTAAGGTTTGGGGGGAGTCGATATTCTTGTTCAAATGTATAATGTTTCGAAAACATATCCCAATGGGGTTAAGGCACTGGTTGATGTCACCTTGAAAATCGAACGCGGGGAGTTCGTGTTCCTGATAGGACACAGTGGTGCGGGCAAATCAACTTTTATTAAATTGCTGATGCGGGAAGAACTGCCAACCCGCGGCCAGATTTTTGTGGCTTCCCGCAGCGTTCTGCGTATGAAGGCTTCAGATATCCCGCTGCTGCGCCGCAGCATCGGGGTAGTTTTTCAGGACTTCAAGCTTCTGGAGAATAAAACGGTTCGGGAGAATGTGGCTTTTGCCATGCAGGTGGTGGGAGCATCACCCAGTCAGATCAAGACCCGGGTTGAGGAAACTATAAGAATGGTAGGGTTGCAGGGCAAAGAGGAGTCTTTCCCCTCCCAGCTCTCCGGAGGTGAGCAGCAGCGGGTGGGGATTGCCCGAGCGATAGTCAACCATCCCCTGATAGTGATTGCCGATGAACCAACCGGCAATCTGGACGTGGAAACATCCTGGGAGATCATGGATCTCCTGTCGGAGATCAACAGGAAAGGGACCACGGTAATAATGGCTACCCATGCTCAAGACATCGTGCGCCGGATGCATAAGCGGGTGGTATACCTGGAAAAGGGGAAGGTGGTCTCCGACTCGGTGGGAGAAATAGCATGAATTGGTCGACTATCAAGTACTTCTTACGGGAGGCCAGGATTTCACTGGCGCGCAACCGCCTCCTCAGCCTGGCTACGGCTACTACCGTTTCCATCTGCATTTTCATCCTGGGGATGGCAATTCTCCTCTTTATGAACAGCGGGGAGCTTATCGAAAAACTGGAATCAGATGTTGAGATTGTAGCCTTTCTCGATGAGGATCTTACACTGCGGGAAAGAAATCAGTTGGAAGAAAGGCTGAAAAAGCATCCCGGGGTGCTGTCGGTATCATTTGTCTCCCGGGATAAAGCCCTGGCCTCACTGGAGAAGAAGTTGGGACAGGGTGAGTATGATCTGCTGGCGACCCTGGAAGGCAACAACCCCCTGCCGGACAGTTTCCGGATAAAGGGAGAGAACCCCCGTCAGGTGGAACAGCTGGCCAAAGAACTGGCCGGGATGCAGGGGATATCGAAACTGCGCTACGGGCAGGAGGTGGTGCGGCAGCTCTTTGCCGCTACCCGCTGGGTCCGGATCATAAGCGTGTTCATCGTTGTGTTCCTGGGGGTAGCGGCAGTTTTCCTGGTAGCCACTACAATCAGGTTAACTATCTTTTCCCGGCGCAAGGAGATATACATTATGAAACTGGTGGGTGCCACCAACCGGTTTATCAGGGCACCATTCTTTTTGGAAGGAATCGCCCTGGCCGGAGCGGGTACCGTATTTGCCCTTATATGTCTCTACCTGGGCTATCACTACCTCTTGGAGAACATACAGCCGGCTTTGGCATTTCTGCCGCTGATAAATGATGACCGGGTTCTGCTGAATCTTTTCCTGGGGCTGGGGGGAGCAGGAATCGGCCTGGGGATCATAGGGACATTTATATCGGTCAATAGGTTCCTCAATGTCTAATGCTCACGGTGGTCCCATCCACTGTGAAGTTTTTGCTTAAATCTTACGATAAGAAGTTGTGGGGGATTGTCAGAAAGCAATTGGTTGGTGCGTATTACCACTAAAAAAGGTGTAAACAGGAAAGGGCTCTTAACTGTTGAACCAAAATATAACCAAATAACGCTGCTTATGACATAATATTCCCGGAGTCTTTGAAACAGGAAACCTTTAGCAGATATTTTTCTATGAAAGGTGGAACGGTGAGGAGGACCATGAGGATCAGAAGGACCATTGTTTGGCTGTTGGTATTGGCTTTTCTGGTGCCGGCTATCGCGTACACTCCTCCGGATGTTCATCCGGTCCGGGCTGACGAACTGCAGGACAAGCAGGCCCAGCTCGATTCCCTGCGCAAACAGATTGAAGCCCAGCGCCAGTTGGTTGGAGCGGCCAGGAAGAAGGAAACCGGCATTGTTAATGAGATCAGCCGTTTGGAAAAGGATATTAATCGCCTTGAAAAAGAGATTGTTTCCCTGGAAGACCAACTGGATGTAGTAAGCAGGCGCATTGAGATTACTCAAGATGAAATCACCGAGGCGGAAGCCCACCTGGCGGAACGTATGGATGTGCTGGGTGAGCGCCTGGTTATCATGTATGAGGTGGGAGATGTCTCTTACCTGGAGGTACTGCTTTCGGCCACCGATTTCGCTGATTTTCTCTCTCGCTGGGAACTCCTGAAAGAGATCGTGAGTCAGGACCGAACGTTGATATCCAAGATCAACGAAGAACGGCGGCAGTTGGAGGAAAAGAAGCAGCAGCTGGAGGCCAATAAGAAGTATCTGCAGGAAGCTCAGCAGGCCCGCAAAATAAAGGAAAGCCAACTGGAACAGAAAAACAAGGAGCGCCAGGCCGCACTTAAACAGGTACAGCAAGATCGCAAGCTGCGCGAACAGGCCTTGCGGGAACTTGAACAGGCCTCCCAAGAGATCGAACTGATGATCCGGCGCATGCAGGGCGGCGGTGCGTATATCGGGACCGGCAAGTTTACCTGGCCGGCTCCCGGGAATACCACAATAACCTCCAAGTATGGGATGCGCCTTCACCCCATTCTGAAAGTGAACAAGTTACATACCGGCATTGACATCAGAGCGCCAAAAGGGGCCAAGGTGGTGGCGGCGGATGACGGCAAGGTCATTACCGTTACCTATAATTCAGCATACGGAAACATGATCATAATTGACCACGGGGGAGGGATAGCCACCCTTTACGCGCACCTTTCCCGGTTTGCAACCACACAAGGGGCCATAGTCAAAAAGGGCCAGACTATTGGCTACGTCGGTTCTACCGGCTGGAGCACCGGTCCCCATCTCCACTTCGAGGTCCGAAAGAACGGGAATTCGGTTAACCCCAACTCGTACCTGTAGCGGGGTAAAAGATGCTGCACCGGGTTAAACCCGGGAGTACTTAGCCACGACGGTATACGGTTTAATAATATCAGGCGAGACATGACCTCGCCTTTTTTGTCGATTATTTTGCCCAAATATTTTCCATACAGATTATGGGTTTCTTGTTCTGCTCATTATGTTCAGGTAACATATTAACTATGACCGGGTAATAGACATATAAATGAACGGCGGTGACAAGTTGCGAAACAGGAACATATTCCAGGGGCTCATATGTTTTTTTGCTATTATAGGCTTTGTCTTTGTGGGAGGATTAGGCTATCTCTTCGCTACCAATCATTACAACCTGGGCAGCCTGGTTAAGGTCTTCTGGTTGACCGAAACCCGGGCTCTGGAAAACCCCACCACCTCATCTCTGATTCAGGGCTCGATCAAGGGTATGGTTAATGCCCTGGGCGATCCGTATTCGAATTATATGCCCCGCGATGAATATGAGGAACTGGGTTACCGCCTGCAGGGCAGTTTTAATGGTGTGGGCATCGTGGTAGGTGCGGGGGAGGACAATCAGGTTACGGTGGTGGCTCCTATTAAGGACTCGCCGGCGGCCAAAGCAGGGATTAGGAGCGGTGATATCATTACCGCCATTAATGGGGAAAGCACCCAGGGTCTCACCGTCGATGATGCCGTTAAGCTGATAAGGGGCGAGGCCGGTACCCAGGTGGAGATCAGGGTATACCGGGAAAGCATTAAAGATGAACTCGATTTCAAGATCATCAGGCAGAACATAACCGTTGATTCGGTTGATTCAGAAATTACCCGGAGTGACCCGGATATTGGATGCATTCAAATCACCCACTTCACCATGAAGACCCCCAGTGAATTCAGCAAGCACCTGAATTCATTAATCAAAGAGGGGGTTCGGGGAGTAATAATTGACCTGAGACAAAACCCGGGCGGCGATTTTAATGCCGCAGTGGAGATAGCGGATGTGATAATGGACAGGGGGGACATTGTCAAAATAGTAAACCGCAACGGCAGAGCCCGTGTATATGAAGCCTCCTCCGGGGGGCTGGATATACCTATGGTGGTCCTGATTAATCAGGGATCGGCCAGTTCTTCGGAGATCCTGGCGGGAGCCTTGAAGGATCATAAAATTGCCACCCTGGTGGGGGAAAAATCCTACGGTAAGGGCCTGGTGCAAACAGTTTATCCACTGCCCGGTGGTGCTGCGCTCCTGCTTACTACTGACAAGTATTACACCCCCAATGACGTGGACATCAATGAGGTCGGGATTATTCCTGATTATGTGGTAAAGAACCCGGATGACTCCAGTTCGGACGCCCAGATGAAAAAAGCCCTCCAGGTTTTGAAGGAGAAGCTTCGAGGATAGCCAGACTTACATTCCAAAGCCTTACGGCCGGCGAGGAGTTGGAAAGATATCGGGGAATCAAGGTATAGCTGGAAATGGAACTCCTGACTACGGTATCAGTTGAAATCGCCAGGAGATACTTTCACGCAATTTTCTCCCCTTTCTACCTGCTACTTATCATTTTTATCGGCTGGCAGTACAAAAAAATGCAGGAAAGGCAGCCGGCTGCCGGGCTTGCGGGATACAGTCGGCAGTATCTGCATGCGACCCTGGTAGCGACAGTAGCGGGAATACTGGGCGGATTCCTGGGGAGTTTTCTCCTGGTTCTTTTCGGTATCGATATTGCAAGGCTCGGCCTTATATACCTGTTTGCAGCGGCTCTGCTCCTGATGATGATCCATCCCCGTTTCCTCTGCTTTGCCTATGCCGGAGGGCTGCTGTCGCTCTTCAGCCTCACGGTCGGATTCCCCCGGATACAGGTGGCCGATGTGATGGGATTGGTGGCCATCCTGCATTTGGTGGAGTCCCTGCTCATTCTTTTTACCGGGCACCTCGACCCCATCCCTGTTTACCTGCGCACAGGACGGGGAAACGTAGGGGGGTTCAACCTGCAAAAATTCTGGCCCATACCCCTGGTAGCCATGATGAGTACCGGACTGGTTCCCATTTCCACTGGAACCGAAAGCTGGTGGCCGCTGCTGAAAGACGGTACCGGGCTCTATGAGGGATTGAGCTTCAGCCTGGTGCCGGTGCTGGCTATTCTCGGTTATGGGGAGCTGACCACCACCGCTACGCCCGGGCACCGTTCTCGGAGTTCCGCCCTGTACCTGGCCCTCTTCAGTGTGATGCTGTTGGGGCTGGCGGTTCTGGGGTCGCATTACCCTTCTCTCCTCTTTCTGGCAGCCCTGTTCGGGCCTCTGGGTCATGAAATGGTGGTTGCTATCGGCCGGCTATCCGAAGGCCGCCATCCCCCCATATACGCGGCTCCTCCTCAAGGGGTTATGGTCCTGGATGTTATCCACCGCTCCCCGGCAGAAAGAGCGGGCCTGCACAGCGGAGACATTATCACCGAACTGAATGGGAGAGCGGTCTACGGACCGGCTGACCTGATCCTCGCCGGTAACCACCTGCCTCCCTGGCTGTCCATGACCGTCCTCCGCCAGGGAAGAAGACTGGTTCTGTCAACCGCGATGAGAGCTCACGATTACCTGGGAATAATCCCGGTTCCCGGTCGGGATGGGCCGGCTGCAGCCATAGTTGTTCCCAACGACTCCGGTATTCTGGCCTCCATACTCCGGAGGTTCAGGAAACCATAAAGGAATCACCGGGCGGACCCGGCCATACAGCACAGGCAATGAGAAAACAGCCCCTGGCGGTTCAAGACACCTGCACCGGGGACAGATTTCTTTAAATTAACTGGTACCGGTCTTCCCGGAGGTGTTCACCTTTTGTCTACAGTCTGCATATCCTGATGGAGGGGAAAGGGGGATTGCGGGTGAGAAACAGGATTGAGTATGTTTTCACCAGCGGCTTTACCGCCCAGGGCTACTATTCCCACCTGCCGGCGCTCCTCAAAAGTATAGAAAAGGTCATCCTGCTCCAGGGTGCGCCGGGGAGCGGGCGTTCCACTTTTATCAGAAGTGTGGGGCTCAATCTGGCCGAGAGGGGTTACCGGGTGCAGTTTTGGCCCTCACCGCTGGATGTTTCATATATAGAGGGGGTTTATGTCCAACAGCTGAAGACCGTGGTTATGAACGGAGAGGCTGCCGGGGATGCAAAGATTGAGAACCATCCGGGGATCGTGATCGAGAGCATCGACCTTGGTGAGTATTACAATTCCCGGGAGATTGAGGATTACCAGGAAGAGATCGCCCTCTTGACCGATCAGCTTGAGTCCATCATGGGCGGGGTGAGATCAAATCTGGAAGCCGCACGGGATAACCATAAGAAATTGGCCGGCAGTTACGAGCAGCTGATCAATACCGGTAAACTCCAGGCTGTAAGTCAAGAGCTGATTACCAGGATCCTGGGCGATGTGGATCAGGCAGTGCATTACTTTGCCCGGGCTATAACCTCCGACGGGCTGGTAGATTTCTTTGAAGAGATAACCGGGGAATGCAGCCGACGTTACATCCTGCAGGGACCACCCGGGAACGGCAAATCCTGGGTTATGCGCCGCATCGGGGAGGAAGCCCTGGCGCAGGGGCACAGGGTGGGCTTTTATCACAGCGGGCTGGACCCCGATCTGCTGGAGATGGTGGTGCTGCATAGTCTGGAAACCGCGATAGTTGACGGTGATGCGGTACGCCTGGCCAACCGCCCGGGAGACTGTTATATCAACCTGGCGGAATGCTGGGACGACACCCAGGCGGCAGACCATCCCGCCATGAGGGAGATGGAGAGGATGGTCTCCAACCGAGTTTTTCAGGCGGTTCAGGCCTTAACCCGTGCCCGTCAGGTGGAGCAGAAACTGAGCAGGTTGTTTACCAAAGCGATGCGGTTCGAGCAGGTTGATGCGCGGCGGGATGAACTGATAATGGAAATCCTGCAGATGGAGTAAGGTGGCACCGACGCTGTGGAAGCCCGGCACGAGGACCACATGTTTGCCGGCCTGCGCGTGAGCAATATGGTGACGAGCCGTTATATCCCGCCCCCCCTCCTGTGGGGCGGGCAGCAGTGCTTCCTTGGAATCGGGGGAGACTTGCCAGGGTAGGGTATAATGTTTATGTAGAACAACTGTTTCGGGAGCAGCAGCTGATAACGACGATTAGCAGTACAGGAGGCAAGATGGGCCGGTTCAAGCTCAAATCAGAATATGTTCCTACCGGAGACCAGCCCCAGGCCATCGAGCGGCTGGCGGAGGGACTGGAAAAAGGATATAAATACCAGACACTTCTGGGGGTTACCGGCTCGGGCAAGACCTTCAGCATGGCGCAGATTATTAACCGCGTCCAGAGGCCGACCCTGGTGATGGCCCCCAATAAGACCCTGGCCGGGCAGCTCTACTCGGAGTTCAAGGAGTTCTTCCCGGAGAACGCGGTGGAGTATTTTATCAGCTACTATGATTATTACCAGCCGGAGGCCTATGTGCCTCAGACCGACCTCTACATTGAAAAGGACTCCTCGATCAACGATGAGATAGACAAGCTGCGGCACTCGGCCACTTCCGCCCTGCTGGAGCGGCGCGATGTGATTATAGTGGCCAGCGTTTCCTGTATCTACGGCCTGGGTTCTCCTGATGACTATTCGGGTATGGTCCTGTCCCTGAGACCGGGCAACACCCTGGACCGGGACAGGTTCCTGCGCTCGCTGGTGGAGCGCCATTATGAACGCAACGATATTGATTTTGTGCGGGGCAAGTTCCGGGCCCGCGGGGACGTGGTCGAGGTTTTCCCGATCCAGTCCGGGGAAAATGCGATCCGTATCGAGTTTTTTGGGGATGAGATCGATCGCATCCTGGAGTTTAACGCCCTGACGGGAGAGGTTATGGGGCGGCGCAATCACGTTTTGATCATGCCGGCCTCCCATTATATAACCACCCGGGAACGGATGCTCATGGCCGCCTCTCAGATTGAGGAGGAACTGGCCGCCCAAGTAGCCTATTTCAAGTCTCAGGGCAAGCTCCTGGAGGCCCAGCGCATCGAGCAGCGTACCCGCTATGACCTGGAGATGATCAGGGAGATTGGGTTCTGCAAGGGCATAGAAAACTATTCCCGGTACATCACCGGGAGAAAACCGGGGGAGCCCCCTTATACCCTGATTGATTTCTTTCCTCCTGATTTTTTGCTGTTTATGGATGAGTCCCATGTAGGCGTACCCCAGGTGCGGGGAATGTTCGAGGGGGATTACTCGCGCAAGAAAAACCTGGTGGATTACGGTTTCCGGCTGCCTTCGGCCCTGGATAATCGCCCGCTGAGATTCGAGGAGTTTGAGGACAAAATCGGACAGGTCATATTCACCAGTGCCACCCCGGGGCCGTATGAGTTGGAGAAGTCCCAGCAGGTGGTGGAGCAGCTTATCCGGCCGACCGGCCTGGTGGACCCGGAGATTGAGGTGCGGCCGACCGCCAACCGGATAGACGACCTTTTGAATGAAATTCAAAAAGTGGTGAAAGGACGGCAGCGGGTGCTGGTAACTACCCTTACCAAGCGGATGGCCGAAGACTTGACCGATTACCTGATGAAAGCGGGGGTGAGGGTTCGCTACCTGCACAGCGACCTGGAAGCCCTGCAGCGGTTGGAAATCCTGCGGAACCTGCGACTGGGCGAGTTTGACGTCCTGGTTGGTATTAACCTCCTGCGGGAGGGCCTGGACCTCCCCGAGGTGAGCCTGGTGGCCATACTGGATGCCGACAAGGAGGGATTCCTTCGTTCCGAGCGCTCCCTGATCCAGACGGTGGGGAGAGCAGCGCGGAACCTTGAGGGCCGGGTGCTGATGTACGCCGACACCATAACGCCTTCCATGAAGAAGGCCATCGAGGAGACGGAACGACGCCGGGAGGCCCAGATCAGGTATAATCAGGAACACGACATTACCCCGCGTTCGGTGGAGAAGGGCATTCGGGATCGGGTGGAGGCCACCATAGCCGAAGACGCGTTCGGTTACAATCCGTTCTTCGCCGATCTTCCCAGTGATGAAAAGAGACGGCTGATAGCGGAGATCGAGAAGGACATGAAGAAGGCGGCCGATGAGTTGGATTTCGAGAAGGCGGCCCAACTGCGGGATATGATCAAGGAGATTACCGGCAAAAAACCGCGCTCATCCAGGGCCGGTCGGAGACGAAAAACAGGCAGGCCGGGATCCTGAACCGGGCCGCCGGGGTTGGGACCGGTATCCGTCCGACGATAGGTAATCCGCCCCGAACCCGGGAACAAGAGCGCAGAAGCCATAGAGTAAAAAGAAGGATATGGATATGAGGAATCGGATTTTTGTCAAGGGTGCACGTGAACACAACCTGAAGAATATAAATGTAGCTATACCAAGGGATAAGCTGGTAGTATTTACCGGGGTTTCGGGTTCGGGCAAATCGAGCCTGGCCTTCGATACCATTTATGCCGAAGGCCAGAGGCGTTATGTGGAATCACTCTCCACCTATGCGCGGCAGTTTCTGGGGCAGATGGAGAAACCGGATGTGGACTACATCGATGGGCTGTCGCCTTCCATCTCCATCGATCAGAAGGCCGCTTCCAACAACCCGCGGTCTACAGTGGGAACCGTTACCGAGATCTATGATTACCTGCGCCTGCTGTACGCCCGCGTGGGACGACCCCATTGTCCCGACTGCAAACAGCCCATTGCCCGGCAGAATGTGGACCAGATTGTAGACCAGGTCATGCAGGAGCCGGCAGGTACCCGGTTCAAGGTTCTGGCTCCCGTAATCCGGGGGAAGAAAGGCGAGCATCAGAAGCTGCTGCAGGACCTTTCCAAGGAGGGGTTTGTGCGGCTGGTGATCGACGGGGTTGAATACACCACGGACGAAGAGATCAGGCTGGAAAAGAATCGCAAACACGATATTGCCGCGGTAGTGGATCGCCTGGTTATCAAGCCCGATATCAGAAGTCGTCTGGCCGAGGGTCTGGAACTGGCATTTGAAAAAGCCGACGGCCTGGCCATAATTCAATACCTGGAGGAAGGCGGCGGGGAGAAGGAAGTCATTTACAGCCAGAATTTCTCCTGCCCGGAGTGCGGGTTCAGTCTGCCCGAAGTCACCCCCCGGATGTTTTCGTTCAACAGCCCGTATGGGGCCTGTCCCGGATGTGACGGCCTGGGCGTCAAACAGGAGATCGATCCGGGCCTGGTTATCGACCGGGAATTGTCCCTGCAGGAGGGGGCGGTTATCCCCTGGGCTCATAATCCCTCAATGTACTACAACGTACTGCTGTTTACCTTCGCCGAGAGGTATGGAATACCAACGGATGTTCCGCTCAAGGACTTGAGCCCGGAGCAGTACAACGCCATCCTCTACGGGAACGGTGATGGGAGACTCCCGGTCAGCTTCATCAACAGTGAAGGGCTGCGCCACAGCTTCTACGCCCGTTTTGAAGGAGTAATCAACAACCTGTACCGGCGTTACCAGGAGAGCAAGTCCGAGGTTATAAAGGAAGAGATTGAGAAATACATGACCAGCAGCCTCTGTCCTCAATGTGAGGGGAAACGCCTGAAAAAGGAGGTTCTGTGGGTCCTTATCGGAGGCGAATCCATCGCCGACTTCACCCGGCATTCGGTGGCCGAGGTCCTGAAACTAATGGACAGGATAGATTTTACCGAGCGGGAGGCCTACATCGCCCAGCGGATAATCAAAGAGATCCGGCAGCGCCTGATGTTTCTGGTGGATGTGGGGCTTGATTACCTTACCCTGGATCGCACCAGCGGATCCCTGTCCGGGGGTGAGGCCCAGCGCATCCGGCTGGCTACTCAGGTGGGGTCCGGGCTTATGGGGGTGCTCTATGTCCTGGATGAGCCCAGCATCGGCCTCCACCCGCGGGATAACGGCCGGCTGCTGACCACCCTGGAGAAGCTGCGCGACCTCGGGAACACGGTCATTGTGGTGGAACATGACGAGGATGCCATACGACGGGCTGACCATATAGTGGACATCGGGCCCGGGGCCGGGGTTAACGGCGGCCGGGTAGTGGCTCAGGGCAGGCTGGAAGACGTCATGCGCTCCGAGGAGAGCCTTACCGGCCAGTACCTGTCCGGCAAGAAGACCATACCGGTGCCGGAAGTTCGGAGAAAGGGCAGCCGTTCTTTCCTCCTGGTAAAGGGTGCCAGACAGCACAACCTGAAGGAGATCGATGTCGAGATACCTCTGGGGACTTTAACCTGCGTTACCGGAGTTTCGGGCTCCGGCAAGAGTACCCTGGTGGAAGAAATTATTTATCCCCGGCTGATGCAGTACCTGCACGGGAGCCGCATGCGACCTGGCGAGCATCGGGAGATACTGGGGATGGACCTGATCGACAAGGTAGTCAACATTGACCAGTCACCGATCGGTCGCACCCCGCGTTCCAATCCCGCCACCTATACCGGGACCATGGACGGGATCCGAGAACTGCTGGCCGGAACGCCGGAAGCCCGGATCCGCGGCTACAAACCGGGGCGGTTCAGCTTTAATGTCCGGGGAGGCCGGTGTGAAGCCTGTGCCGGGGACGGCATCATCAAGATCGAGATGCACTTCCTGCCCGACATCTATATCCCCTGTGAGGTATGTAAAGGGAAGCGCTACAACCGTGAAACCCTGGAGGTAAGGTACAAGGGCAAGAACATCGCGGATATCCTGGCCATGACCGTCAGCGAAGCCGTGGAGTTCTTTGAGCCCGTTTCCAGGGTGCACCGACGTTTGAAGGTGCTGGAGGATGTGGGGCTGGGCTACATGACCCTGGGCCAGCCGGCCCCTACATTGTCGGGAGGCGAGGCCCAGCGGGTCAAGCTGGCGGCCGAGCTGTCCAAGCGAGCTACAGGCAAGACCCTGTATATACTGGACGAACCGACCACCGGGCTTCACAAGGAGGATGTGCGCCACCTCTTGGAGGTATTGAACCGCCTGGTTGATGCGGGAAATACCGTGCTGGTTATCGAGCATAACCTGGACGTGGTGAAGGCGGCTGATTATATCATCGACCTGGGTCCTGAGGGGGGGGACGCCGGGGGATATGTGGTAGCGGCCGGTACTCCGGAGGAAATCTGCCAGGTACCTGAATCCTACACCGGGCAGTTCCTGCAGCCGGTCTTGGGACTACCCCGGAGCAGCCCCACGCGAGAGGTCGGGGTGGGCAGTTGACCACCTGGGAAAAAAACAACGGTTACCCGGAAAAACTCAAGGCTCTCAAAGAACGCCTGAAAGCAGTCCCCCAGCTGCCGGGCGTCTACCTGTTTAAGAACCTGAACGGCGACGTTATATATGTGGGAAAGGCCCGGATCCTGCGCAACCGTCTGCGCAGCTATTTTCAGGACCCGGAGAAACTGGAGCCCAAGGTGCGGGCTATGATGTCGCGGGTGAATGATTTTGATTACATCGTAACTTCAGGGGAACTGGAGGCCCTGATCCTGGAGAGCAACCTCATCAAGTCCCACCAGCCGCGTTACAATATCCTGCTGCGAGATGACAAGAGCTATCCTTACCTGAAGGTCACCCTGCAGGAGGATTATCCCCGCATAACCATGACCCGGGAGAAACAGCACGACGATTCCCGCTACTTCGGACCGTATACCGATGTAACGGCTATTAAGAGCGTTCTGCGGCTGCTGACCGACTTGTTTCCCATACGCACCTGCAGGAGTTTCCGGGTCGGCAAGCGGCCCTGTCTGAACCGCGATATGGGCAGGTGCTTGGCCCCGTGTACCGGCGGAGTAGACCGGGACACCTACCGGGAGATAATAGGGCGGGTAATCGCCTTCCTGGAAGGAGACACCGCCGGTATTGCCCGGCAGGTGGAAACGGCGATGAGAGAAGCCGCGGAAAACCTGGAATTTGAGACCGCAGGCCGGCTGCGCGATACCCTGATTGCCATTCGGAAGCTGTCGGAGGAACAGAAGGTGGTTTCCACTGCGCCCCGGGAAATGGATCTCATGGCTCTGGCCGGGTCAGCCAACGACCGTCTGGTGGTGGTGTTCCGCATCCGGGGCGGAAAGCTGGTGGGCAAGGACACCTACCGCCTCCAAGCCTCCCTGGCTCAGGATGAGGGCGAGGTGCTGTCGTTCTTTATCCGGCATTACTACCGGGATATCCCGGACGTACCGGGGGAGGTCCTGGTCAGTCACAGCCCCGGGGACCGGGAACTGCTGGAATCCTGGCTGCGTGAAAAGCGCGGGGGTAGGACCGTGATCAGGGTTCCCATCCGGGGTGAGAAAAAGAGGCTTCTGGACATGACGAGGGAAAACGCGGTCCTGTTGTGGGAAGAGCGGCTGCGCCGGGATGATACCAACCGCGGAGTCTTAGTGGAACTGGCCCGGGTCCTGGGGTTGGAGGTGGTTCCGGAGCGGATCGAGTGCTACGATATATCGCACCTAGCCGGGGAGGAAACTGTAGGGGCTATGGTGGTGTTTACCGGCGGGGTAAAGGATCACAAGGCTTATCGCCGATTCAAGCTCAAGGAGCAGAACAATGATTACCGGGCGATGGCCGAGGTCCTGCGCCGGCGCCTGGAGGCCGGTTTCAGAGGTGAGCAGTCCTTTCTGCCCCTGCCGGACCTGATCCTGGTTGACGGCGGACTGGGGCAGGTTAATACTGCCCATCAGGTACTCCGGGAGCTGGGGGCGGATATACCGGTTATCGGTTTGGCCAAGCGGCACGAGGAGGTTTTTCGCCCCGGTGATCCGCAGGGACTGCGCTGGCCGCGCAACAGTGAGATACTGAAGCTCCTGCAGCGCATCCGGGATGAGGCCCACCGGTTTGCCGTGCAGCATAACCGTAAGCGGATACGAAAGCGCTCGCTGACCTCGATCCTGGACCATATTGAAGGGATCGGCGAACGACGGCGACAGGAGCTGTTGAAGGCCTTCGGGAGCCTGGACCGGATTAAAGAGGCCACTCCCGAGGAACTGTCCCGGGTTCCGGGGATGAACCGCCGCGCTGCACAGGCGGTATATGAATTCTTCCGCCGGCAGGACCCGGGTTGATTTGGTGCCGCCATAACCCATAATTAAAGATGGCTGGAATAGACAGAGAAGGTTCTGATAAAATTAGATAAGGGCATTTATGGGGGGAGGGTTCATATGTCGGGATGGCTTATAAGGTGGGTTCTTTACGTCCTGGGGCTGCTTCTGACCGCTTATCTGGTCCCCGGTTTCCACCTGGGAATCCTGGGGGCTATTGTGGGCTCCATAGTCCTGGGTATTGTAAATGCAATTATTCGACCGGTTGTTTTGCTGTTAACCCTGCCGATAAATATTGTTACCCTGGGACTGTTTACCCTGGTTATCAACGGTCTGATGCTCTGGTTGACCAGTGCGGTAGTTAAAGGCTTTGATATTCACGGTTTTGGGGCGGCGATCCTGGCCGCTCTGGTGCTTTCGATCATCAGTTTCTTCATCAACCTGTTGATCAGGGACTGATCGAACCGGGATCATGGTTTTATATAAAACTTGGGGAAAGGTGCCCGGCACCGTATGGGGATAAAACTGGTAGCGATAGATCTGGATGATACCCTTCTGGATTCACGGCTGCAGATTTCGCCTGAGACAATCCGCATGCTGCAGCAGGCGGCAAACCGGGGGATTAAAATAACCCTGGCTACCGGCAGGATGTTTTGCTCCGCGCGGCCTTACGCCGTGAAGCTGGGGATAAATGTTCCCCTTATAACCTACCAGGGTGCACTGGTGAAGAAAGCCTTTGCTGATGAAGTCCTCTATCATCGTCAGGTACCCGGCGATTTAGCTGCTCCGGTAGTGGAGGCTGCCCGGGAAGCCGGTTACCATTACCAGGTCTATTTTGATGATAACCTTTACATGGAACGGCTTACCCCGGAGGGGCAGGCCTATGCGGAGTTGGCCGGGGTAAGACCGGTGGTTGACAGGGACCTGCCGGTGAGGCTGGCTTATGAGGAACCCACCAAGATCATAATAATCAGCAATGATCAGCGGGCTTTGCAGCAGATGGAAACAAGACTCAAACAGCATTTCGCAGGATTACTCTACATAACCCGTTCCAAACCTCATTACCTGGAATTCATGAACAAAGAGGCTACCAAAGGGCGGGCCTTACAGGCGGTCAGTGAGTATTTTGCCATTAACCGCCGGGATGTTATGGCCATTGGTGACAGCTATAACGACATCGACATGCTGCAGTGGGCCGGAATCGGGGTGGCAGTGGGCAACGCACCCCCTGAGGTGCAGTGCCACGCCGATTATGTGACCACCAGCAACGACGAGAACGGGGTGGCTGCGGCCCTGCGGCATTTTATCCCGGATTGATTAAGTCTCTCGGGGAAGACTGTTTACAAGGTCGGAGCCGGGCTGCCATTAAGGGAAGAAGGCTGAACCCGCAGGGGACACGCCGGTGGCCTACTCAGGCCTTCGGGTTTGCTCCTATAAGCCGTCGTAAGCGGGTGACGCCGGGTATATGCGGAAACCGGAAACATAATTTGAGGTATTGAGTATGAACAGGGAAATAATGGCTGGGGTCGACCTGGGAGGAACCAAAATCCTGGCCGGTCTTTTTGATGACCGGGGACAAATGCTGGGCAAGAGGCTTATCCCCACTGAAGCCGTCCGGGGGTTGGAGGCGGTTCTGAAGCGGATGACCGGCCTTATCGCTGAACTCAAGGGCCGGCATGCACCGGAGGATAAGCTGCGGGGGGTGGTAGTTGGCGCCCCCGGTCCTCTCAATGGCGAAACCGGCCTGGTTTATGAGGCTCCCAACCTCAAGTGGAGGGATGTTCCGCTGCGGGAAATGCTGCAGGAGATCCTGCAGGTCCCGGTGTGGGTGGATAATGACGGCAACTTGGCCGCCCTCGGGGAGTACACCTACGGCTACCCGCAGGAGTACCGGATGCTGCTCTACCTTACCGTCAGTACCGGTATCGGCGGCGGGATTATCATCGATGGTGAGGTCTACCGGGGAATCGACGGTGGAGCCGGAGAGTTCGGGCACATGACCATCGTACCCGAGGGTCCGGTTTGCAGCTGCGGCAACCGCGGCTGCCTGGAAGCCCTGGCCTCAGGAACCGCAGTGGCCAGAGCGGCGCGGGAGGAGGTATCCCGTGGTCGGATGGCGGCTTTACAGGAGGTGGTTAAGGGCTGCACGGAAAAGATAGATGCCCGCCTGGTGGCCGAACTGGCGGCGGCCGGCGATGGCGAGGCCGTCCACCTTATGGAGGAAGCCATTGGCTACCTGGGAATAGGAGCGGCCAACCTGGTCAATCTGTTTAATCCCCAGGCCATAGTGATCGGGGGAGGGGTGTCCGGCTACAGAGGCCTCCTGCGGGGGGTGGAACAGGTAGTAAAGGAACGCTCCTACTCCAGTTTGAGCAGGAGGCTCAAGATCCTCCCGGCTCGACTGGGAAGCGAAGCCGGTCTTATGGGCTGCCTGGCCCTGGCGGGACGCAAGATTAAATGCGGAGTTTCCGGACGGCCTTTTGGCATGCCTGCTGATTGACGGGCGGGAGTGCCGCGGACGAGGTGTATAATGCCGGGTTTGGCAAGTATTCTGAGGTGGGATATTGAAATACTATGGCGATTACCACACCCATTCCCGGTACAGTGACGGGCGGGAGCAGGTGGAAAGCATTGCCGAGGCGGCCCGCTGGCGCGGGCTGTCCGAGGTGGCGGTGACCGATCACGGGCCCCGCCTCCTGGTTCTCGGAGTTGACGGCCTCAGCCGTTACGAGCAGCTCCTCCAGGAGATTAATAGCCTGAACATTCCCGAGGTTCGCGTACTGGCGGGGGCGGAAGCCAATATTATAGACCTGGAGGGAAGGCTTGATATTCCCTTCCGGCTTTGCGAAAAACTGGATGTACTCGTATGCGGCCTCCATCCTTATACCATCCCCGGTAATATCCGGGACGGTTGGCGGCTGTTCGGAAACAATCACCTGCGCCGCCTGGGGCCGGGATGGAGGCGAAAGGCGGTTAACGCGAATACCAGGGCGACGGTGGCGGCGTTGGAGAACAACCCGGTGGATATTCTGGCTCATCCCGGACTTTTCTTCGAGGTCGATATCCTCGAGGTAGCCCGGGCCTGTGTCAGGGAGGGGGTCCTGTTTGAGATAAACTGTGGACACCGCCACCCCAGGCCGGAGGATGTAGAAACCGCCTTCAAGGCGGGGGTTCAGTTTGTAATTAACAGTGATGCGCACTATCATGATACAGTAGGGGAGCTGGAGTACGGCTCCTGGCTGGTGCAAAGCTTGGGGATACCGGCCGAGAGAATAGCCAACTGCCGATTGGGGAGGGATGAAAGGTGGACGGGAAAAAGGAAGCGATAAAAGCGCTGGTGATTACCGGACTTTCCGGAGCGGGAAAAACCCAGGCCGCCAACTGTCTGGAGGACCTGGGCTACTTCTGCGTTGACAACCTGCCACCGGCCCTGATACCCAAATTCACGGAACTCAGCAGCCAGTCGGAAGGGGTTAAGAATGTGGCCTTTGTGGTGGATGTCCGGGGAGGCAAGTTTTTTAATGACCTCTTCCGGGCTCTGGAGGAGTTGTCAGCCCAGGGGGTGAATTATGATATCCTGTTCCTGGAAGCCGGGGACGAGGTGCTCATAAGAAGGTTCAAGGAATCGCGCCGCCGACACCCCCTCCAGGACAGCAAACCCCTGCCGGAGGCGATCAAACTTGAAAAACAGATGCTGGAGGAACTGCGAGGACAGGCGGACACCATAATCGATACCTCCAGCCTCAACGTCCACCAGTTGAAGGAGGAACTGGTGCGGCTTTATTCCGAAGGAGAGGCGGGGCTGATTACCATTACCGTCTTTTCCTTTGGTTTCAAATTCGGTCTGCCGCTTGATTCCGATCTGGTATTTGATGTCCGTTTTCTTCCCAACCCCAAGTATGTTGATGAGCTTTCGCACCGGACCGGCGAGGATCCGAGAGTGATCAGTTATGTTATGGAACCCCGGGTGACCAGATCCTTTTTGCGCCGGCTGATGAATTTTCTCAAGTTTCTGCTCCCCCACTATGTAGGGGAGGGGAAATCCAACCTGGTTATGGCCATCGGATGCACCGGCGGACAGCACCGCTCCGTAGTGGTCGCCGATTATGTAGGTAACGAGGTGCGCCGGATGGGTTACCGGACGATTATCAAACACCGTGATCTTGATAAATACAAGGGTAACGAATTATGAGAAAGTCACTGTGGTGGTTTTGGGTCTTTGCCCGGGCTCAGAAAGGGTTCCTGGTTATGGGAGCGGGGCTCTTGGTTCTGGGTGTGGCCTTAATTAGCATAATAAAACACTATTACTTTGATTTAACGTTTATTTCTATCGAATATGGTATTATACTGGCATTGATCGGGGTAGGTTTGGCCTTTTACGGTTTCATGAAGGGGTCGCGGGGGGTTATTGACCTGGCATCCTCGCTGGCCTCGGTTAACATCTACGACTATTTGCGTCGGGATGTGCAGAAAAGGAGAGGACCCCGCATTGTGGTGATCGGCGGGGGCACAGGACTATCGGTTCTGCTCAAAGGGCTGAAAAACTATACCAATCACTTGACAGCTATAGTGACGGTGATGGATGACGGGGGCAGCTCCGGCAGGATCCGGGAGATGGGGATGCTGCCGCCGGGCGATATCCGCCGCTGTTTGGTAGCCATGGCCCGGACCGAGAACCTGATGGACCGGGTTTTTCAACACCGCTTTGTTGAAGGAAAGGGTATCGAAGGGCATAACCTGGGGAACCTGCTCATTACCGCCCTTACAGATATAACCGGGGATTTTATAAAAGCAATTGCGGAAGTCAGTAAGGTCCTGGCGGTACAGGGACAGGTCCTGCCGGCTACCCTGCAGCTGGTTGCGCTGGGAGCAACTATGACGGACGGGACGGTGGTGATGGGAGAGACTTCAATCACCGGAGCCGGCAAGCAGATTAAGGAGGTATTTTTAGACCCTCCCCAATGCCGAGCCGTGCCTGAAGCCATCGAGGCCATCCGCGAAGCTGATGCGATAATCCTGGGACCGGGGAGTCTGTTTACCAGCATCATTCCCAACCTCCTGGTTCCGGAGATTGGCGACGCCCTGCGTACAACCCGGGCGCTCCGCATTTTTGTAGTGAACATTATGACGCAGCCGGGAGAGACTACCGGTTTTACGGCTACCGATCACCTGGATGCGGTGTCCCGTCATTTGGGACCCGGCCATATCGACTATGTGGTGGTCAATGATACCCCGGTTGACAAGGAGCGGGAGTCCCGCTATCGACTGGAGGATGCGGAACCGGTCAGGTTTGACCAGCGGGAGCTGGCTGACCGAGGTGTTAAGTGCATAAGAGGCTCGCTTTTGGGCAAGGAAGATGTGGCCTGGCATGATTCCGAAGCCCTGGCCAGGACTGTGATGAGGATAATTTACGAGAGAAAGGGGCTGAACTGGCTGGAGTGAGCAGTTATTCCATAGAAACCAAGAATGAACTGGCCCGGATTTTCCCCGCGAAACGATGCTGTCAGGTGGCTGAATTATCGGCCCTGCTGCGGCTTAATGGCCAGTTGGAGCTTACCGGCGGAAGTACCAAAACTCTGTGCATTGCCACCGATAATGCTGGCATAGCCCGCAAAGCTTTTAAGCTGTTTAAGGTCTTGTTTGAGTTTCCGCTTACCGTAATCATGGAGACCAAACGCCGTTTCAACACCAACCGTTACTATCAGGTGCGGGCTAACCTGGATGAGCAGCATATAAGCATACTAAACAAGCTGGGACTTATTGATGATGATAACCGCCTGATATACGGGATCAAGCGGGGGATGGTCAGAAAAAAATGCTGCAAAAGAGCTTACCTGCGGGGAGTTTTTCTGGCCCGTGGTTCGATCAGCAATCCTGGGGCTTCTTATCACCTGGAATTGGTTTTTCCCACTTATGAACTGGCGGTTTCTGTCCAGCGGTTGGCGGAGAGCCAGGGAGTAGGTTTCCGGTTGACCGAGCGTAAGAATACCTTCCTGCTCTACCTGAAGGATTCGGAGCAGATTGTAGACTTTATGCGGTTAATGGGAGCCAATTACGCTCTCCTGGAGTTTGAGAATGTACGCATTTATAAATCAATGAGGAATCAGATAAACCGGCAGGTGAACTGTGAAACCGCCAATCTGGAAAAGACCCTGGAGGCCTCCTGGAGACAGGTGGAGAACATCCGCCGGTTGATTGAACGTTTAACCGTCGACGGATTGCCCGAACATCTGCGGGAGCTGGCAGTCTTAAGACTGGATTACCCCGATTCCAGTCTCAAGGAGTTGGGGGAGATGATGAGTCCCCCGCTCAGCAAGTCGGGGGTGGCTTATCGCATGAGGAAGTTGGAAGAGCTTTCTGACAGGCTGTCCTGAGCCGGCAGCAGGAAATAAGGACTATTATGTCGAATTTTAGTAGTAGGTGATTAGGAAATGCGGCTTATTCATGATCTGCATCTGGAACAACAGCAAAAACTCCTTATGACTCCGGAACTCCGGCAGGCTATTGCCATCCTGCAAATGTCTTCCCTGGAACTCTCCGAATACATTCAGCAGGAGATGGCTGAGAATCCCGTCCTGGAACTGAGGGAGGAGGGTGACAGTCCGGAAGGAGATACGGTTGATGCGGTTGAAGACGATACCGCGCCGGAGGTGGAGTGGTGGGAGTACTTTCTGGACCGCAGTGACCTGGGTTATATTGGCGGGCAGGAACCTAAGAGTCATTATGAACAGTATAAGGCCGCGGCTCCGAGCTTGCATGAGCATCTCTTGTTCCAGATGCATATTGCTCTGAATCAGGAAGAAGACCAGCGCATTGGGGCTTTTCTGATCGGCTCCATTGACGATAACGGTTATCTGCGCATAAGCCTGGAAGAAGCAGCAGCCAGCCTGGGGGTCAGCATCGCCCGGGTGGCCGAAGTGCTGAAGGTGATCCAGGGTTTCGAGCCCTACGGGGTTGGCGCCCGGGATCTGACCGAATGCCTGCTGATTCAGTTGACCCAGACCAACAGGCTTTATCCACAGGTGGAGCGAATTGTTCGCAACTATTTAGGGGACCTGGCCCAGGGGCGTCTGGCCAAGATCGCGGCCACTCTGAAGATGAATGTGGTTGAGGTGCAGGATATTGCCGATCTGATTAAGACCCTGGACCCGAAACCGGGCAGGCAATACGGCAGTGGAGGAGATGTCCGTTACCTGATTCCCGACGTTACAGTGGAGAAGGTTAATGATGAGTATGTGATCATTGTTAACGACGGCAATTCTCCCCGCCTGATGATCAGCCCCATGTACCGGGAGATGATGCGCCAGCCGGGCGTTTTTAACAGCGAGACCCGCAAGTATATCGAAGATCGTATTAATTCGGCTCACTGGTTGATAAAGAGCATTGAACAGCGGCGGTTGACCCTCTACAATACAACCAAATGCCTGGTAGAAGCCCAACGCGATTTTCTGGAAAAGGGCATAAAACATATGAAGCCCTTAAATCTGAAACAGATTGCCGACCAGGTGGGGGTTCATGAATCCACCATCAGCAGGGTTACCAACAACAAGTACATTCAAACCCCCCAGGGCGTATTTGAACTGAAATACTTCTTCTGCAGCGGGTTGGAATCCCGGCACGGCGAACGTTATTCATCGCGCAGCATCAAGCGCATGTTGAAGGAAATGATAATCGAGGAGGACGCGCGTAACCCCTATAGCGACCAGCAGATAGCGGACAAGCTCCGCAGCCGGGGGATCAAGATCTCCCGGAGGACCGTTGCCAAGTACCGCATGGAACTGGGCATCGAATCAACTGCCAAACGCAAGAGATACTAAAGAGCGGAGCATATAACCCTCGGGCGGCTCGCTCCCATAATCCCCGTCTTCACTTCTACACCTTCGTAGGGGATGTAATGGCTGGTCACAGCAGACGACGGCCATACGGACGCATCGTGATGTTACTGCCCTGATCTTACCCCATATACATTTATCCGGTGCTGCTCACCGGCCGTCCCAGGTGTTTCCGCATACTACATCCTTTATTCCACGTGCCGGCTTTCCCGGCTGTCTATCGTATCTCCACCGTCCAGGTCGGCGAACAGGTCTTTTCCGATAATACGGCAGGCAGTACGCCACATCAGGTCATCCAGGCTGTCCTGGTCGGGGCAAAGGCGGGCGGCGATGTCATGGAGCTTTCCGGTAGGGTAAAGGGTTCCCATGGGGAAATCGGAACCGAAAACCAGCCGCGAGCTGTGGGAGGCAATCAGCTTCTGCAGGCTTTCGCTGTCAGGGGTGCCGGGCCGGCAGTACATGAGGGTATTGGTGGTATCCAGGTACAGATGAGGGTACTCATCCAGGAGAGCCGGCCAGCATTCCAGGGGAAGATCGGGATAGAGCATATGCGCCACCACCAGGTGCAGTCGGGGGTAACGCCGTAGCAGTTCCCTGGTGTCCTCTACCATGGACGGTTGCCGGTAGAATTCCGCAAAACCGGTGTGAATGACTACCGGACACTGGCGTTCCTGGAACTCCTGGAACACCCGGGTCAGGCGGTGGTCCAGAATGGAAAAACCCTGGATATACGGGTGGAACTTAAACCCCACAAAACGCTGCCGGTCCAGTGCCCGGCTTATTATTTCCACCTTGTTCTCGTCGCCGGCATGCAGCGAGGCGAAGGGAATGGCCTGCGGACAAACGGCAGCGAATTCCTGATGCCACTCATTGATTTCCTCGCTCTCTGCGGGTTTCAGGGGATAGAAGAAGTTGAAAAAGGCCTCTACTCCTTCCTCCTTCAGGTGGGCAAGAAGTTCTTCCGTGGTAACCTCCAGGCTTAAATTGTAATAATCCGGAGCGACCGGTCGGACCCACTTGATACCGCCTCTTACCCGGCGGTGGGTCATTATATGAACATGGGCGTCCACCCGGTGACGGGGGGACAGCACCCCGGTGGTATGGTTGGGCATGATATCTTCACCATTAAAACTGTGTTCACTAGACTCATTCTAGCAAAAGAGTTCCACCTGATCCAGGCTCATGTCGGCGCTCCGCCGGTGATGGAAATATTTAATCCGCTCCTATCCCTTTATAAAGTGGCTCCCCCCTGCATATAAACTAATAATCAAAACCCGGGCGGGGTTATTGGAGGGGAGTGGGAGAGCTTGTGGTGGACACTTTCGTGGAAAAAAGTGAAAATATTCTTAGTAGCAGCAGCTATGCTGACCTTGTTAACCGGAAGGATTTATGCCGGAGCTGAATCCGATGTCACCACCTTGTCGTATGGTATTGCCGGGAAAACGATTGTTGTCGATCCGGGACATGGAGGGATTGATTCGGGAGCGACGGGCAGGCAGACCAAAGTGCCGGAGAAGGATATTACCCTGGCGATAGCCAAGAAGCTGGCAAGGGCCTTGAGCCAGGCCGGGGCCATGGTAGTCATGACCAGGGAAACCGATACCGACCTCGCCGGTGAATTCGAGGGGAGCCTGTTGGAGAAAAAACGGCGCGATCTCTCCCGGAGGGTGGCCAAAGCTGAACAGGTGGAAGCGGATCTGTTCCTTTCCATCCATACCAATGCCGATCCATCGCCCAGGTGGTATGGCGCTCAGACCTTCTATTATGCCAACAGCCCGGAAAGCCGGCTCCTGGCCAACTGTATTCAGGATGAGCTGGTTCGGGTTCTGGGGAATAATAAACGCAAGGCCAAAGAGGGTGATTTTTATATAATGGAGAAAACAACGATGCCTGCAGTAATCATTGAGGTCGGTTTTATCTCCAACCCGCGCGAGGAACGTCTCCTTTTGGATGAGCTGTACCAGAACAGGATTGCCTATGCCATCCTGTCCGGTGTGATTAAATATTCAGCAGAGGAGGGAAGGCTATGATCGTGTACGGAGCCGTAGCCCCGCACCCCCCTATGTTGATCCCGGAGATCGGGGGTCGGGATTTAACACAGGTGGAACAGACTGTGGCCGGTATGAACCGCCTGGCAGCGGAGATCGTCAAGCGGGATCCCCAAATCCTGGTGGTAATCACCCCTCACGGGAACGTGTTTCGGGATGCCGTCTCCATCCTGGGTGACCCCCAACTGAAAGGCAACCTGGCGCAGTTTGGACAGAGGAAGCTGGAATTCCGGCATCCCAACTGCCTTGAATTCCTGGAATTGCTGCAGAGCAAGGCCGCAACCCATCACATACCGGTGGTAGCTATTACCGGTCAGCAGGACGAGCTCGGCCTGAATCCGCACCTGGACCACGGGATTACCGTACCCCTGCACTACTTAAAGCAGGGAGGGTTAAAGGAAATCCCTTTGCTGGCCGTCAGTTACGGTATGATTCCCCTGGAGGATCTGTACCGGTTCGGTATGCTGCTCCGCGAGGCGGCGGATGAACTCGGGCTTAGAACGGTGGTATTGGCATCCGGTGACATGTCCCATCGTCTAAAAGAGGAGGGCCCCTACTCCTATCATCCCGATGGGCCGGTGTTTGATCGGCAGGTGAAAGAGCTGATCGGCCAGGGGCGGACGCTGGATCTGCTGCGGATTCCGGCGGACCTCCGAGAAAATGCGGGGGAATGCGGTTACCGGTCGCTGGTCGTCCTCATGGGAAGCATGGATGGTCACAGCTTTACCCCGCAGGTATTTTCCTATGAGGGCCCCTTCGGGGTGGGATACCTGGTGGCCGGCCTTAACCCGGAAGGGGGTCGGACAGCCAGCCTGTATACCCAACTGGTGCAGCAGAGACAGCAGAAAATCAGGGAAAGACGGGAACGGGAATCGCCTCTGGTACGATGGGCCCGGCAGTCGCTGGAGGCGTACGTGGAATCGGGCAGGAGGCTTCCCCCGCCGGAACCCCTCCCGGAGGAAATGAATTGCGCTGCGGCCGCCTTTGTTTCCCTCAAGAAGGACGGACAGCTGCGTGGGTGTATCGGCACCCTCCAGCCGGTGCGGGCCAACCTGGCCCTGGAGATCCGTGAGAATGTTATCAGCGCCGGGACTCAGGATTACCGTTTTTCACCGGTGCAGAAGGAGGAACTCCCGGAACTGGAATACTCAGTTGATGTCCTCAGCCGGCCGGAGCCGGTGCAGAGCATTTCTGAGCTGGACCCGAAGCGGTACGGGGTGATTGTGCGACAGGGTTCCAAGTCAGGGGTGCTGCTCCCGGACCTGGAGGGGGTGGACACCGCTGAGCAGCAGGTGGGTATCGCCATGCAGAAGGCCGGGATCCGCCCCGGGAGCAAGGTGGACCTGGAAAGATTCGAGGTAAGGCGGTTTTACTGATGAAAGCGGAGGTTGCCTTTTATCGCCGGCTGGAGGAGAAAAACGTCAAATGTGAGGTATGTCCTCACAACTGCCGGATAAAGCCCGGGAAAAGAGGGATCTGCCGGGTGCGAGTAAACCTGGACGGAACCCTTTATGCCACCAATTACGGTGAGTATTCTTCGCTGGCCGTGGATCCGATTGAAAAGAAGCCGCTTTACCACTTTTACCCCGGCTGGAACATACTGTCGGTAGGGACGGTAGGCTGTAATTTTTCCTGTGGCTTCTGCCAGAACTACCGGATCGCCCATGAGGATGCACCCACCAGGTTCCTGTCGCCTGATGAACTTTTAAGGCTGGCGGAGGAATGTCGGTCCCGGGGTTCCATTGGTGTGGCCTACACCTACTCTGAGCCCCTGATGTGGTACGAATACCTGCGAGATGTTCTCCCGGTAATTAAGGAGGGAGGATTCAAGAATGTCCTGGTGACCAATGGGTACATCAATCAAGGGCCCCTGGAAGAGATCCTCCCCCATATCGATGCGCTAAATATTGACCTCAAATCCTTTTCCGCGGGGTTCTACCGCAGCCACTGTCGTGGACGCCTGGAACCGGTTAAGGAAACTATCAAGCTGTGTGCAGGCCGCACCCATGTTGAGGTTACTACTCTGTTGATTACGGGGTTGAATGATACCCCCAAGGAGATCGAGGAACTATCGCAATGGATTGCCGGGATAGATCCTTCTATCCCCCTGCACCTTTCCGCCTATTTCCCAGCTTATAAAGTGAGTCTGCCTCCGACCAGCCGCGCCACCATGACCATGGCCCGCGAGGTCGCCGGCCGAAATCTTAATTACGTATATGTCGGTAACATGGCGGGGTTTGATAATGACACCCTGTGTTCCCACTGCCGGGCGCTCCTGGTGACCAGACAGGGTTACCGGATCCGGTTGGAAAATCTGGATGGGGATCGCTGTGCCGTATGCGGCCAAACAGCACCGCTGGTAAACGAGAAAAAAGAAGGTTTTGACCACCAGACTTAGAATATAAAGCATATGCAAATTGAGCCGGACAAGCGGTAATTTGTGAAAGGAGGAAAAATGAATGGAGTTTAACAACCTGCTGATGGAAAAGGACGGAGCTATTGCTGTACTGACGATTAATCGCCCCAAGGCGCTCAACGCCTTGAACTCGGATGTCTTAAATGACCTGGACCGGGCCATTGATATGGTGGCCGCCGATGATGAAGTCAAAGTCGTTATCATAACCGGAGCCGGCAAGGCCTTTGTGGCCGGTGCGGATATTGTGGCCATGCAGAGCCAGACCGCGGTTGAAGGCAAAGTTTTCGGAGCTTTGGGCCAAGGAGTATTCCTCAAGCTGGAGAAAATGCTCAAGCCGATCATTGCGGCCATAAACGGGTTTGCCCTGGGAGGCGGTTGCGAACTGGCGATGGCCTGTGACATCAGAATAGCCTCCGACCAGGCCAGGTTCGGACAGCCGGAAGTCGGATTGGGGATTATCCCGGGTTTTGCCGGAACGCAGCGGATGCCGCGTTTAATTGGTACCGGCCTGGCCAAAGAGCTTATCTTTACCGGCGACATGATCGATGCCAACCGGGCACTGCAGATAGGACTTGTCAACCGGGTGGTACCGGCGGATCAGCTAATGGACGAGGCGAAGAAACTGGCCCAGAAGATCATCTCCAAGGCACCCCTGGCGGTCCGCTATGCCAAGCAGGCCATTAATGAGGGCATGCAGGTAGATCTGGAAAGGGGCCAGTTGATTGAGCTGGACCTCCTTTCCATATGCTTCTCAACTGAGGACCAAAAGGAAGGTATGCAGGCCTTTATCGAAAAGAGACAGCCGGTATTCAAAGAGAGGTAATCCGGATCGGCATTGCCGTTTGTAAGCCTCCATTGGAATTTGTTAAGAGTGATGCCGGGGGTGGGTCCTCGTGCATCACTCTTGAAATTGAACCGAATTCATTACCGTAAGAGACCCCGGGGAACCCTCCGGGGTTTGTATTTGCAGAATATATGCAGGTTTTGGCAGCAGGTTCTTGGAGTATGGGACTCACTGCATAATCTCATTGCAAAAATATACACACAGATGTATAATTATAAAACAGCGTTACCGGGAGGCGTGTTATGTGATTAGAGTTGTTATCGTCGGGGATGGTTACGCTGCAGCCGACCTGGTGCGGGTCCTCTCCCTGCATGAAAAGGTCCGGATAGCGGCCGTTACCAGTGTTGATAATGTGGGGCGGAGGATCTCCGAGCTCTACCCAAGTTTAACCGGTTTGGTGGATATAACCCTGCAGGAGACCGATCTCCAGCAATTAAAAACCCAGGCCGATGCGGCATTTCTGGCCCTGCCGCATGGGCTCTCGGTGCCTATCGTGTCGGAGTTGGCGGAAAGCGGTATCAAATGTGTGGATCTGGGAGCCGACTTCCGACTGAGGGATGTTGAGACCTACAAGAAGCATTACCACCTGGAACACGAACGCCCGGATCTTCTCCGGGAAGCAGTCTACGGGCTTCCGGAAATATATCGGAAAGAAGTAAAAGGGGCCAGGATTGTTGCCAATCCGGGGTGCTTCCCTACCGGGGCCATACTGGGCCTGGCACCGCTGCTTAGAGCAGGGCTTATCTCCACCAAAGGGATTATAGTCGATTCCAAATCAGGAGTCTCCGGAGCCGGCCGCGGCCTGAGCCAGAATACCCATTTCTGTGAGGTTAACGAGGGGTTCAAGGCCTACGGAGTGGGAAATCATCGCCATGCTCCCGAGATTGAACAGGAGTTGAGCGCGGCGGCGGGGGAGAAGGTCTCCATTACCTTTACCCCACACCTGGTACCGATGAGCCGCGGTATCCTGACTACCGCTTATGCTGAGATGAAACCGGGAGCCAGGCCGGATGAGATACGCCGGGTCCTGGAGGAATCCTATGGCAGTGAGAGGTTCGTCAAGCTGCTGCCGCCGGGAACCTATCCTCAGACCAGGTGGGTCTACGGCAGCAATTA
>LFRU01000092.1:0-11768 GCA_001512495.1 Syntrophothermus sp. DTU052
GAACGGCCACCAGAGTGACCTCCAGTTCATTGTTCCTGCCGGGCCGGATGCCGCTTACCTGGATTACCGCTTCCTCCAGAGGGAGGGGCACAACGGAGAGGAAGTGGAAACGTGCAGCCCGGAAGACGTCTCTCTGCTTCATCACCGGCAGCATGAGGTTGCGGACAAATACATGCCGGCTGTCAACCGCAGCCACGATGCGGGTTTCACGGGTTTGCAGGGAAAGCCACAGCCGGTGCAGAACCTCCGCCAGCATCTCCGGCCGGATTACCCGACCGTTTTCCATGGCCCCGGCAGGAACGGCAATTTCCCCAAACCCCTCCAAGCGGCACACGGGCCCCTCGGCCACCAATGATACCATCCTCACCCACCGGTCATCAATTTCCATTCCCATACCCCGAGACCTGGACCGAAAAAACATCCTTCTTATCGTCCCCTCCATCTCCTCATCATTTATCTTTCCGGCGCGGCCAACAGCATGCCGGCTCAAGCCATGCTTCCGCGGCATTCCCGGTTTCCAAGACTCCGGTTCAGGGGACCATTTCCTGATAAGACCTGATGGTGAGAAACCCCATTTTTCCCCGTATGACCGGAGGCAGCCTCCTGAAAAACTTGGGAGCCTCAACCGGCTGCAGGTAAACGCGGTCACCGCTTCCTCCGCAGCATATATTCACGTTCCGGCCCGCGCAGAGGCAGGCCCGGACTTCCATATCATTTTTCGCCTGGTACAGGTTTATATCTCCACCTGCCCTGTAGAGGCCGGTAACCCGGGAAGAAGCTGCCTCCATATTTACTACCCAGATGTCACCGGCGGCAATGACCAGGCAGTTCTGAAGATTGAGCCCGCCTGCACCAGAGTAAAGCAGCACATCCCCGTTCACTGCATATATTGAATCCCTGAGCACCGGCGGCAGTACGATGCTGCCGTCGCTATAATGGTAACTGTAACCTCCCCAATTGAGCCCTTCTGACTCCGCGGCCTGGGACCAGAACTTCATATCTACGGGTCCCGCAGGCTGATAGCGGCGGGTGTGGCTGCCCTGAAAAGAGCCTTCCCCTGCATCCAGCTCCTGGCAAGCCGCCCGACAGCGCGGATCGACTTGCAATGCCCCCTGCAGCGGCCGCCCGGACTCGGGGTGGTTAATCCCAAATGTCTGCAAGATGAAACTAATATCGAGCTCGGGGTTAAGACTGAACTTTTCACAATACACCTCGTAACCCGGCGGGGCGGTCATGTCAGCCTGCCATATCCTCTTTGCTCCCCCGGACGTCTGCCCGGTGGACTTTACAATCAAGAGGCCGTCAAACAGGGGCTGAGTAACAGTAATTACCGCACTGCCCACCAGGTCCGGCTGCACGATTTCCAGGTGGAAGGTAGTCTCCGGACTGCTTAAAACTCCGGGGTCATTGAACATGGCTGCCCGCGCACTCTCTATTCCTGACTCGGCCAGGTACGATGCCTGCAGGTACTCCACATACCGCCGGCTGATCATCTTCTCCAGATAGGCCAGGTGAATAGTCGCGGCTCCTATCAGAAGCAAAACCACAACCGTGGACAGGGCGGCTACCATGGCCGCGCCCCCTTCCTCCTTTAATCGACTGGCAGCAGGCTTCGTCATCCTGTCACATCCCTAATCGGTCATTCGCTTGACCCGGGTCTGGAGTGGGTAGCTGAACTCCTCATCTCCGGTGACCAGGGACACCTCCACCAGGTCCGGCTGTATCTCACGGAAGGTTAGTTCCTGCACCTGGTTGGCAACCGGGTTGGCTACACCGCGGATGGAACGGTATAAGGTTCGTGAAGAAACATAGTAATCCAACCTGGAACCAACGGCATCCGCCAGGCTCAAGCGGTCTTCCCTAACCTCCCTCAGGCTTTGGCAGCTTCTGATATCCCGGGCTATCATTTCCAGACCCACCCGGGCCGCTTCCTGGATCTCCGAACGTGCCTCCACCCGGCGACAGGCCCGGAAGCCATTGAGGAGCAGCCCTCCCAGGGCCGCGATAACCATGCCGGTGATGGCCAGCACGGCCAGAAGCTCCAGCAGGGTATATCCCTGTGTCCCTCCTGCTCCATTAACCCTTATGAACCCGGCCATACGCACCCCAATACCTCATTCCGTTCCACCCCCTGGACCGACCACCTGACCCTGACCGTCACCTGGTAGAGGCCGGGTATATGGTATTCGGTTATGGTCACCGCTGCTGTTACCCCGGGAGGCTCCTCCATACCTATATCCAGGTTGCTGACCGCTGTTTCCGGCCTCGCCCGGATCTGATCAGGCCTGGCTTTGTAGTATTCGATAATCCCCACGGCCAGGTTGATGGCCTGCGTGCTCCTGGCAGCCTCCTGGTTCCAGGCCGCAGCACTGCTGATACTTCCGAAGATGAAAGTAACACCCAAGGCCAGCAGCGCCATGGCGGCCAGTACCTCCAGGAGGCCCAGGCCTTTCTCTCCCAGCCTGCCTTGAAAAAACATGCCTTTATCCTTCATTACACACATTCTCTTTCTTTCCACGGAAGAGGTTTATATGGCAGCACCGCTCGACCGGTGTTCACCCCCCCATAACTACCAACCGCGGATTTCACGCATGAACGCTGCGGCATTTCCGTTCCCGGTATCCTCCTATTTATACTCCCGGTTCACGGCTGTGGTTTGCAGCGTTCCTGCAGGTCACCTTCCCGTTTTCGTCGATATCGTAGGCGTATTCTTCACTCTCAGTATTGGATAACGGACAGTAGATGTATCTTTCTATGTAATTCTCGTCGACCAGATCCTGTTCCTGGGGCCACTCGCCCTTAACCTCGTAGTACATCTCCGCCGCCTTGCGGATCATCTCGACATTGTTGTCGCAGGCCTTGATCTTGCTCTCCTCGATTACCGCAACAAACCGGGGTGCGGCCAGGGCGACGATAATAGCCAGGATGGCAAAAACGGCCAGCAGTTCCAGGATGGTAAATCCCGCTACTCCCTTGCGATCTTTGAAGCTCCATTCATGAATTGCCAACATAGAACCCCCCATTTCCAGCAAAAAACCGTTTCGGTTTCCCGCCTGGTTTTTATTAAATGAATTAACCATATCCAGAGTGGATACCGGTTAAAACATCCCCCCTGATTCTGTAGTAACCGGGTTCTTTAGGACAGGTACCGCCGGGACCGATCCAGTAGAGGTTAACACCTCAAAACGCTTTTATCATATCCAGCATAGGCAGGATCAACCCAGTAACGATTACCCCGATCACCAGAGCCATTATTATGACCAGCAGCGGTTCCAGGAGCGAAAGCCCGGTTTGAATCAGATGCTCTATCTCCGCATCGTAGTAGCCGGAGACTCTCAAGAGGCTCTCGTCCAACCTGCCGGTCTCTTCTCCCACTGCAACCATCTGAATAACCGGGGGGGCAAACAGCCCGCTGACCTGTAATGATTCGGCAATGCTTTGGCCGCGGTAGACGTTACTGTAAACCTCCTGAATAACAGCGGCCAAAACCGTATTATCAGCCGCCTGCTCACAAACACGCAGGGTTTCGGTAATACTAAGCCCGGACTGCACCAGAATTCCCATATTGTAAATAAACCTGGTAATGCCCAGGCGGCGAATGATCAAACCGACCAGCGGCAGGCTCATTAACAGCCGATCGGTCTTATCCCGGCCGGTTTGAGTTTTCCGATACCATTTAATAATCAGTCCCAGAGCAAATATAAAAACGGCTGCCGGGCCCATCCACATCTCAATACCGTCTGCCAATCCGAGAATCGCCCGAGTGAGCAGCGGCAGGTTTGTCATATCGAAATCAAAAACTGTGACCAAGCGGGGAACTACAAAGACGGTTAAGAAGAGTATCACCCCGAAAGCAAAGGAGGCCAGCAGGAGAGGATATATCACGGCTCTCCTGGCCCTGCTGACAAACTCCTGTTCCCTCTCCAGGTAAGAGCTTACCCGCTGTAGGGCCGTTCCCAGTGTTCCTCCGGCTTCTCCGCTTCCAATCATGCGGGCGGCGACCAGGGGAATAGCTCCTTCCTGTTTCGTGAAGGCATTGGTCAATGACTCTCCTCTTTTCAGTTCCCTGGCTATCCGCCCCAGGGCCTCTTTCATCGATCGACTGGAGACCTGTTCCTGCAGGGATTCCAGCGATTCCATCAATGGTACCCCGGCCTCAACCAGCATTGACAGTTGGCGGAAAAACCAGGTTAATTCATTTCTGCCTACCGGACGACCAATCCTGAAATCAAGATTAAATCCCTGTAGCCATGGACCGCGGGGGGATACGTCGAGGACCCAGTAGCCCTGCCCCATCAGCTCCATTACCGCTTCCTCGCGGCTGCCGGCCCAACTTCCTCCCCTATGAACAATTCCTTCCCGGTCTCGTACGCGGTAGTGAAAGTACTTCAAAACCCTGCCTCCATATCATGCGGGATGGTATCCCTACCTTGTTTATAATTACGGTTGCAGAGAGAGGGTTCTCATAAGCTCTTCAATGCTGGTTAACCCTCTCCGGGCCTTGTCCAGTCCGTCTTCCATCAGACTAACCATACCGTTGTCAAGAGCAGCAGCCTCCAGCTCCTTTTCCGCCACCCCTTGAGTTATCAGGCTCCTCAACAGGCTGTCCACCTCCATCACCTCCTGAATGGCCATCCGCCCCTGATAACCGGTACCGCGGCACTGATGGCAGCCGGTGCTCCGGTAGAAAAAGTGTCCCGGTTCGCCTGTCAGCCCCAGAACCTGGCGAGCGGTACCGGTCAGCCGATAAGCTTCCCGGCAGTCGGGGCACAGTGTACGGACCAGGCGTTGGGAAATGACCCCGGTCAAAGCGGCGCCGAGCAGAAAAGGTTCAATCCCCATATCCAGAAGGCGAATTACAGTTCCGGCTGCACTGGTGGTATGAAGAGTGGTCAGCACCAGGTGACCGGTGAGAGCGGCATGGACTGCCAGGCGGGCGGTTTCGGTGTCCCTGATTTCTCCCACCATGATAATGTCGGGGTCGGAACGCAGCAGGGAACGCAGCCCGGAAACAAACGTAAACCCGGCCCGGTTATTGATCTGAGCCTGGGTTATCCCCGGAAGGGAGTACTCCACCGGATCCTCGAGGGTTATTATATTGCGTTCAGGTGAGTTCAGGTGCTGAAGCATGGCATAAAGGGTGCTGGTTTTTCCCGATCCGGTTGGCCCGACCACCAGAACCAGGCCGTGGGGGCGCAGCAAAAGCCGGTCAAAGATTTGACGGTTGGGACCGTAAAGACCCAATCTTTCAAGCGATAACAGGCCGCGGCTCTGGTCCAGAACCCGCAGCACCAGCTTTTCCCCGTGAATTGAAGGTATGGTGGAAACCCGAAAACTAACCCGGCGATCGTCGATTACCGACGTTAAACGCCCATCCTGGGGGAGTCGTTTTTCGGAAATATCCAGACCGGAAAGTACTTTAATGCAGGAGCCGATAGCGGGTGCCGCCTGCAGCGGCAGCAGAGCCGTTTCGGCCAGGCGGCCGTCAATGCGCATTCGAACCCGCAGCTTCGTATCCTGAGGCTCGAGGTGAATATCGCTGGCCCCGCTCACCACTGCCTGGTTGAGGAATGAATGTACCAGTCTTACCACCGGATCATCCGCCAGATCCGGGTCCACCGACTCCTCCCTAACACTGACGGGGGTATACGTTCGCTGCCCGGTCTGCAGGTTCCGATCCAGAGCCGCCGACATGGTCAACTGGCTGTAATAGCGAAGTGCTGCATCCAGTTCGTGCCTTTCCACAGCTACCGGCTCTATTTTCATTCCGGTTATCAGGGCCGCGTTTTCAACCGCCAGCAGGTCTTCGGGATCCGCCATCGCCAGTTGCAGGCGGTTCCCCACCCGGTTGAGCGGCAGCATCCGGTACTGAATGGCTTTTTCAATTGGTATGAGCTGTACTGTCTGCGGGTCAATCGTAACCTGGTCAAGGCTTATGCTGGGGACGAAGTGTCCAGTTTTCCTGTTCGCTGGTGGAAATGGATAGAGGGACTCCGGCAAGGTGTTGTCCTGGGATTCTGGTATATACTCCGATAAATTGCCGGTTGCCGATTCGGACCCTGCACGATTTGGTCCCATAGGCATCTGCTTCTTGGAGTTTGAATTTTAAGTGTTCTACCAATTATACATTATATAAAAAGGAAAATCATCTAAATTTTTGAAATACATACACATATAGTCGAGATTAAATTTCGATAAAAAATGAGCTTATATGTCACATGTCTCATGGGGAAGGGGCCGGGAAGCCGCAGGGCACAGTATTCCCCGCCTATCGACATAAGCCCGTGGGACTGATTTTACTGAGGCTGGGGAACCAAGCGGAGATAACGAGGAAATCCTAGCTCATCCCTGCTCAAGACCCTAATCCGGCTTACAAAGGATTTCCGCGATCAGAGCCGGGTCGATGTCATCCCGGATAGCAACCCGGCCGACAGCGGTGGGAAGGACCAGGCGCAGGCGGCCGTGTCGCACTTTTTTGTCCTGGCACATGACATTTAACAGCTCTTGGGGAGGCAGCTTGGGAACAGGCAGGTTTAAGCCGAGGGCATCCATAAGAGCCAGAATGCTCTCCTTATCTGTAGTGTCCAGCAGGTTGAGGCGGTGAGCCAGGCGGGTGGCCAAGACGATACCCATGGCCACGGCCTCACCATGACGGTAGGCACCATAACCGGAGCAGGTCTCAATGGCATGTCCAAATGTATGGCCGAGATTAAGTATGGCCCTTACGCCGCTTTCTCTTTCATCGTCTTCAACAATTGCCGCCTTAATCTCACAGGAGCGACGAATGGCATGCCGCAGTACCGTTTCGTCCCGCCGGTTAATGAGACCGGCGTTTTCCTGCAGGTAGGCAAAAAAGTCGCGGTCAGCAATAATCCCGTACTTGATCGTCTCCGCCAGACCGGATCGATAATCCCGTAAGGACAGGGTATAAAGGGTGGTGGTATCAATCAGGACCAGGCGCGGCTGGTGAAAGGCACCAATCATGTTTTTGGCCCGGGGATGATTAACCGCCACCTTGCCGCCTACACTGCTGTCAACCATAGCCAGGAGGGTGGTCGGAACCTGCACAAAATCAATTCCCCGTTGGTAGATGGCGGCCACAAACCCGCCCAGGTCACCGATAACCCCGCCTCCCAGGGTGATGACAAGACTGCTGCGGTCAAAATGGTGTTCAACTGCCAGGTCGATCAATCGCTGGGCCTGTACCATGGTTTTGTATTCCTCACCATCCGGAACCATGCCCAAAACCAGGCGTTTGTCATCAACTCCCAAGCCCCCGCGTAACTGCTCCCCATACAGGTCATATACCGTAGGATTGGTTACCAGCATAATCCGGGAGGCCTGACCCAGCGAATGGAGCAGAACCCCCAACTCTTTAAGGACGCCGCTCCCAATGATGATCTCATATGATCGGGCACCTAGATCAACCTTTAGTCGGTCCATACATCTCCTCGTTAAGCTTCTGCATTATCCTCTTCACTATTTCATCCGGCTCCAGGCCGGAGGTATCGATATGGATGTCCGCCTGCCGATAGTACTCCTCTCTTTCCTGCAGCATCCGGCGGATATCATCCACAGTTACGTTCTTTCCCAGCAGTGGTCGGGTATTCTTCTTTTTACTCACCCTCCGGAGAATATCTTCGGGGTTGGCTTCCAAACAAACCAGAATACCGTTTATTTTGAGCAATTTCAGGTTTTCAGGATTGATTACCGCCCCGCCCCCGGTGGCTATAACCATTCCCGTTTTATCTGCCAGCCGTTTAACGACCAGGGATTCCTCGGACCTGAACCTGGTTTCACCCGACTTGTAGAAGATATCGCGGATAGTCATGCCGGTTATCCGTTCGATCTCCTTGTCGGTATCAACAAACTCCCGGCCCATCCTCTGAGCGAGTCGGGTTCCCACCGCAGTCTTTCCGGTTCCCATGAATCCTATCAATACAATGTTCTTTTCCATTTCCACACCTTTTTCAAATAACCTTCATAGTTCCGGTAATTACCGATCACCTCATCCACTGAATCGCCTCCCAGCTTGATCAGCAGCTCATTTGCTAGAACCAGGCTTATCACCGCTTCTCCAACCACCGAAGCCGCCGGCACCGCACATGTGTCTGAACGCTCAATATCGGCCTTCTCTTCCTGCCAGGATTCTATGTCAACGCTGGTCAGGGGACGGTAGAGAGTCGGGATCGGCTTCATATAAGCGCGCATTACCACCTGCTCCCCGTTGCTGACGCCGCCTTCAATCCCCCCGGCAGTGTTCTGCTCCCGGAAGATTCCGTCCGCGGCCGAATAGCGAATCTGGTCGTGTACAAATGAACCCGGCTGGGCAGCAGCTTCGATTCCCTCGCCGATCTCCACCGCTTTTATCGCCGGAACCCCCATTAATGCCGCCGCCAGGCGGGAATCAAGTCGCCGATCAAACTGAACATAACTCCCCAGGCCGGGAGGAACATTGTCGGCGGCCACTTCAAAACTGCCACCTAATGATTCCCCCTCCTTCCCGGCCCGATCTACAGCCTCCACCATCCGCGCCGACGCCTGCTCATCGGGGCATCTGACCGGGGAGGCATCAGCCCGCCGGTGAAGCTCAGGGGTAAGCTTTTGCCCGCGGGTAGGGCTTACGACCTCTCCTATGGATACCACCTGGCTATAAATTCTTATGCCAAACATCCCCAGAAATTTCCGACATATGGCTCCGGCGGACACCCGAGCTGCCGTCTCCCGGGCGCTCGATCTCTCCAAAACATTGCGAAAATCCCGGTGATTATATTTCATCCCGCCCGCCAAATCCGCATGGCCCGGACGGGGTCTTCTTATCTCTTTTCCTTCTCCGGGCAGTTCAGGGTCCATGATTCCCAGCCAATTCTGGTGGTCACGGTTTTCTATCATCAAGGTTACCGGACTCCCCAGGGTTTTTCCATGCCGGACCCCGGAAACTATCCGTACCCGGTCTGATTCGATAGCCATTCTTGCTCCGCGCCCGTGGCCTCTGCGCCGGCGCTGGAGTTCCTTATCAATATCAGCCTGGGTAATCTCCAGGCCGGCCGGCAGCCCTTCCAGTATGGCAATTAGAGCCGGTCCGTGTGATTCGCCGGCCGTAAGCAATCTCAGCAAACTCTTCTCCTCCGTCACTTCTTTTTGAAATAGCCCCCGGCAAAACTCTTGGGTTCCATAAAAACAATGAAGGCGTGTTCATCATGCTCCCGGATGCGTTCCGCGATTTTTAATGATATACCTCTTTTGACTACCAGGTTCAAAACCAGCTTCGGGCCGGATAAGCCCTCAGCCTTCCAGGTGGTAATAGCATACCCCTCTTCCCTCAACTGTTCCACCAGTTCCTGATTGTCATTGTCCATTATCACTTGAATCCCCTGGTATCCCAGGGCCAGCACCCCTTCCAACCAGGAGCCCACAATAACACCGCTGGCAAAACCAAGACAATACAGGATCAACTTTACCGGTTCGTCCAAACTGCCTATAACCTTACCCAAGGCCACCACATAGACCATGATCTCAAAAAAACCAATGACTGCGGCTATGTAGCGCTCTCCTCTTATGGTGAGAATCATACGCACAGTACCCAAGGATACATCTATAATACGAGCAAAGAAAATGAATGCCAAATCGAATAACATTGGTCCCTCCTGCAGATCACGGCCGCCGGCCTCTTATCACTCCCCAAGCGTTAAGGTCTTTTCTCCGGTATACTGTGCAGCCTGAAGCATCTATCCCGTTTCTACTAGATGCCCGGATCGACCTCGGTTACCCGGACCCGTGACGTGACCGGAGCTACTACCACATACAGTGACTGGTCGCGCTGATTCTTCAGATGTACCGTTCCCCCCTGAACCGGGGTTCCCAGCGGCAGGAAACGACAGGCCGACCGGCTGCCGTCAAAGGGACTGGTTGGATCTCTGGGGAACCTGCTCCAGGCCGTTTCCACACCGCGGTGCATTTTGACGGTCCTTGATTTCTCCCCCTGCCGGACCAGGTAACTGTCAGAATCATCCCTGAATACCACCGCACATTCACTTCCGTAGGTTATCGCGCTCTGCCGGGCGAGACGAAGCTCACGCGCCATGACGGCAGCTGCCTGCCGCAGGGCCAGTTCATCGGTTAATACCTGGTATCTCGGCCAGACCAGCATGGCGATCAGCCCCAGAATGGCTAAAACCGATAAGAGTTCAACGAGAGTATAACCGGAGGCATCAGGTTTCATTCTTTAACAGCAGACCTCTAAGCCTATCCTCCATCAGTTTTCGGGGTGCCTCTCGGCCGGTAAACATCTCCCAGCTGCGCACACCCTGATTCACAAACATACCCAGCCCGCTTATGGTCTTCAGGCCCAACCCCTCAGCCTCCCGCAATAACCGGGTGTTGAGCGGATTATAGATTATGTCGGCAACAACTGACCTGGAATTAAGATTTTTCAGGACAAAAGGCGGTTTCTGGTCAATATCCGGGTACATCCCCACCGGTGTGGTATTTATCAATAATTCGGCATCCTGTACAAAATCGGAAATACAACTGCTGTCCCAGGACATCCCCCAGCTCTCCTGCCCGGTAATCCGGGCAATATCACGGGCCACCTTCTCAGCCCGTTCTGGAGTACGGTTCAGAAACACCGTTATGGCACCCCGCACGGCCAGTTGATATCCTATGGCCCGGGCCGCGCCCCCGGCTCCCAGAATTATGGCAAATCTTGGGACCTTAACCCCTTCCTGTTCCAGTGAATCCATGAATCCTCTCCCATCAGTATTGTACCCAACCGCCCGGTCTTCTTCTATAAGAACGGTATTGACGGAACCGCAGGCCTCAGCTTCCAGGCTTACCCGGTCAAGATAGGGGATGATTGATTCCTTGTAGGGTATGGTTACGTTAAACCCTCGAATGCCCAGGGCTCGGGCACCGTTTACCACCGACGACACCCGACCCGGTTTCACCGGGAAGGGTAGATAGACCGCATTAACACCCATGGCCTTAAAAGCCAGGTTATGTATAAAGGGCGACAACGAATGAGCCAGCGGATAACCAATCAGTCCAAATACGCAGGTATCCTGATCTATCTGCACCTCTTATCCCCCATCCGCCGTGTTTTCCTTCACATATAGGTTGATTATTACAAAAGCAGAGGTTCCTGGCAAGTCAGTCGTTCAGGAGTGAATTAACATCACCCTGTTTAATAGCTTTCCTTATATTCCGCAAGACCATGATCTCAAACTTGCGCATCACTCTGGTACCGATGAACTCCCTTTTATTTATAGGCACCACCAGTATGGTAAAAAGACCCATCCGGTTGCCCCCCAAAATATCGGTAAAGATCTGGTCCCCAATGACAGCAGTCTCATCCGCCGCGCTGCCCATTACCTGCAAAGCCCGCTGGAAAGCCCGGCGGCGCGGTTTGCCGGCTTTGGACACAAATGGTATTCCCAGCCCTTCAGCAACTGCAACCACCCGTTCGCGGCCGTTGTTGGAGGCGATACAGGCCTTGAAGCCCCGGTCTTTAACCTCCTGCATCCAGGCCACCACTTCATCTCTGACCTCGCAGCTGTTCCATTCGGTCACCGTATTATCCAGGTCCATGATGAAAGCCCTGATGCCGTATTGGTACAGTTTTCCCAGGGGAAGGTCCAGAATCGACTCCACGTATACATCGGGATACAAGTATTCTTTCAAAGCCATACCTCCAGTAAAGGGTCCTCTTTTATCATAACCCAGTGCCCTGCATACGACTAGAACCCGCCGACCAGCCTCGTTTTGGAAAC
>LFRU01000092.1:11798-14016 GCA_001512495.1 Syntrophothermus sp. DTU052
CCGAAAAGCTATCAGGTCCAAAAGCCCAAGTACCAGTTTATGATATGGTCACCCCGGAAGAGGGCCAGAATTCCCCCCAAAGCCAGGTAGGGTCCGAAAGGGATTAATTCTTTGCGCCCCTTTTTCCCCGATAGGATCAAAGCTATGCTTACCATCCCGCCGATCAGGAAGGCCAGGAACAGAGCGAGGCCAACCAACCTGGGACCCAGGAAAAGCCCCATAAAGGCGGCCAGCTTGATGTCTCCTCCGCCCATGCCGCCGCGAGACACCACGGCAATGGCCAGCATAAACCCGCCTGCCGCCAACCCGGCTAAAAGGCCCCACAACGTACCCGGGAAGGAATCAAGAAGCAGGAAGGGAACTCCCGCCAGGATACCGGCGGCCAGTATTTCATCCGGTATGACCAGGTGCATCAGGTCGGTAGCTGCCGCCCCCACCAGGACAGCAGCGAAGACCCACCCGGCCGGGGTGGCCCAGGAATACCCGTAGGACAGCCAAACCAGCGTGAATAAGGTCCCGGTAGCCGCTTCCACCAGGGGGTAATACCACGATATTCTGGCCTGACAGTAACGACAGCGGCCCCGGAGGAGAACAAAGCTGATTATCGGAATAAGGTCTCGCGGCTGCAGATGCTTACCGCAGTGCATACACCGGGAAGGCGGTAACACCAACGATAGCCCTGCCGGAATGCGGTATATGAAGACATTAAGGAAACTTCCCCAGGAGACCCCAAAGATAAATACTAACAGGGTAACCGTGGTATCAACTCCTCCTCCACCAATCTTTATCTCAGTATAACCGGCGGCCGACCTATCGAAAGCCTTTCGGCGAAATGAGCCCAAGTTTACTGGTTATCAGTAATTTACTCTCATGCCATTTATTGTACATCAATCCTGGGTACTTTGGTGATGCTTTATATAGATTCCCATTAGAAAAATTAACCCCAAACCATCCCAAACTGAGGATTTCTGGGGTTGCGGCTCCCGGTTGCGGCTGACCGGGAATCTCAGAGTGTGGAAACTAAGGCAGGAGCATAATACGCATAAATTCCTATTCTCACACCGTTTCCCAGGGCTTGGTCCATCCCTGGGAGGCGGCCGTCGGTGCTGTCTCCCACCTGTTATTCTGTTTACCACATGCGGCACTAATTTTCAATAAGCTTCAGCATATCCTGGTTGACGTCAGGCTCCCGCCCCAATACGTTCCGGGTTGTGGGCTTCACTCCTTCGCTCTTCATGGCCTTCATCGTGAGTTCACGCTCGGCTGCCAGAGCCAACTCATACGCGGTCCACCCATCATTGGTCTTTTTATCCGGATCGGCTCCCCCTTTAATTAACGCCTGTGCCGTCTTGGGACGTCCGGTATAAGCCGCGCACATAAGGGCTGTCCAACCCTCCCGATTACTGATATCAGGATTGGCCTGGTTATCCAACAACATCTCCACTACTTCCAGGTGGCCCCGGAAAGCGGCGTACATCAGCGCGGTATTCCCCCACTGCCGTTCTTTCTTATCGGGATCGGCCCCGGCCTCCAGAAGCAAGCGGGTTATCTCTGCATCTCCGAGGTAGGCCGCCGCCATCAGAGGTGTTTCTCCATTCTGATTGGTAACATCCGGTGAGACACCGGCAGCCAGCAGTTCCCGGATCTCCTCCGGATCCTGGTCCATAACAGCCGGCAGCAAAACCGCCCCCGAGCCTCCGTCATCACCCACTGTTTCACTAGGAACCCCGTTTTCGGCGGCCGGGTTCCGGGCTACCCCACCCGCCTCACTCCAGGGAAGGTGAGGAATCAGCCCGTGTCGCCAGCAGTAGCCGCCAATCAATCCCAGAATCACAACCAGGACCAAGAGGAATAAATAGCTGAATTGACCACTAGTTTTCTTCCTCCGCCTGCCGACCCTGGGCATCTGCCAGGGGATCTCCAGCGACGGTGGGGTTTGCTCTATAACACTGGGGATTTCCCACCCTCTCTCTTCCCTTCCCGCCGACTCCATACGGCTGTCCAGATCAGACCTTGCTGCGGTTTCCGCTTCTATCTGCCGGGTAGCGGCGCCAATGGTGGTTGTATGGGATGCTTCTCCCCCACTTGCCCCCGCCCCTTGCTCAACATCTGCCGGCTCCGCACCGGCAGCTTCATCAGACCCCGCCATGCTTTCCCCTTCTGGTTGCGGAACCGCGCCGGCAGTAGGTCTGGAAAACTCTTCTTCCCATCTTTCCGC
>LFRU01000092.1:14033-22026 GCA_001512495.1 Syntrophothermus sp. DTU052
CCATGACGACATCAGCGATTGAACGGTTATCCCTCCGGGCTCAGCCGGGGTATATTCGCCAATAAAGGCTTCACACTCCTCCAGGCTCTTTAATAGTTCTTTGCCCTGAGCGGCAGCTCGCCCGGCCTCTCCCGCCAGATCAACCCCCTCCTCGTCAGCAGCAACCGGCAATCCTGCAGCCTCCTCATAAAAAGACCGGTTCTCCCGCAGTAGTATTTTGACCTCACTCGAGATGGCATTTAGTCTGTCGATCAATTCCTGGTAGGAGTCCAGGGTCTGGTTAACCTGTCGGTAGACCTCATCCAGCAGGCTCTGGTTCTCTCTCTCTGCTTGCTTTTCCAAATCGGCAGACTTCTGGTATGCCAGACCCAGTATCTGATCAAATTCCTTTTCAGATTTCCTGAAAACCTCGATCTGGTTTCGTACCTGGCGCAGGTGATCTTTCAGTCTCTCTTTTTCGCTGTAAAGCTCCTCAAATTCTTCAGCCAGCTCCTGAAGAAATGAAGCTACCTCTTCCTCGTCATACCCGTTGAAACACCGTTTAAATTCACGATTTCTAATCTCCTGGGGTACAATCATTTGTCATTTCCCCTCAGTCTACTTAACCGGTATCTTTGCTCCTGCTCTCCACACGTTCAGCCGGCTCCAACTTTTTCAGCAAGCGGCAGTTTCTGCGGTTTTTCGCGCCCCAAGCGCCTAGTGCAAATAAGAGCTCACATTCAGGTATACTTATATCCAAGAATACTGCCTGGAACGACTTTAATCCTGCTTTTTGGCCAAGGTTTCCATCCCATCACCGACAACGGCCAAGTACCGATTGCCGAACCGTTCCAGAAACTAAGCCCACTTGTATTAAATGGCAACCTCATACTCAATTGACAATCATTGTATTTCGTGCTATCTTATTAGTAACGGGTGTTTCGCCTGACCGGCGAGGCGCCCTCTAGTTTTATGGAGTTTTTGTTAATTTATAGCATTTTGCTGGAGGTTAATGGCATGCAAGTTACTTTATCGCCTGTTGTTTATGAACACCTGGTTGAACAAATGGCGACAATCCAAAATGAGAGAGATGTCCTGGTTGATCGGCTGTTTCCCCATATTTGTCGGGAACGGGTCGACTTCGAGCGGCAGTTGGACCAGTACATCCAGCAGATTGCCAACTTGATTAATAGTGCGAAGAAATCAGATAAAGACGACAAAACTCTACCCTTCGTTATAGTGGGCAGTGAAGTGGCAGTGCTTGACCTTAACCGGCAGAGATCGCTCAAGTTTCAAATAGTAGGACCCTGTCCCGGCAATAAAGCCAGTGGATGCATATCCTGTCTTTCTCCCATGGGGAAGTCTTTGCTGCTGCGGAAGGTGGATGATGAGGTATCCGTCAAGGCACCCGCAGGGACCTTTATCTATCGCATTGAGTCGATTCAACTCTGCGGTTGAATGATATCCCGGACTGGTCGGGATTCGAAACTCCCCGGTTTTGTTCGCAGTCCGGTTGGCTTCATAAGCCGGGCACCAGAGACAAGCCATATAACCTCCAAATATAAAAAAACCTCGGTCCGGTTAATCAGAAACGATATTTGCCTGCCATTCTCATTATCCAAATAATTCAGCCACAGAAATAAACAGCCTGGCCTCCAAAAAGGCCAGGTTTTTTCTCAATTATCGCTTTAACGGCGATGAGGACTGTACTCAAGCCTACTGCTGCGGCGGCTCCCACCTTTTGGCTATGGCCTGGGTAATACGGTCGATAACAATGGCCAGTACAACAATAGCCCAACCGGCTTCGAACCCCATGCCGACCGCAACCCGATTGGTGGCTTTGAGCACCTCCTCGCCCAGTCCGCCGGCTCCGATCATACTGGCTATTACCACCATGGACAGGGCCATCATGGTAGTCTGGTTGATTCCGGCCATAATGGTAGGCACAGCCAAGGGGAAGCGCACCTCCCGCATCATCTGCCAGGGAGAGGCGCCAAAAGCCAGGGCCGCTTCCTGCACCTCCTGGGAAACCTGGCGGATCCCGAGATTGGTCAGCCGTATTACCGGGGGCAGCGAATAGATAACCGTCGCTATTACCCCCGGCACCTTGCCCAGTTGAAACAGCATCAGAGCCGGGATCAGGTAAACCATGGCCGGCATGGTCTGCATGGCATCAAGGATCGGAGTATTGATGGCGTTGAACCGGTCGGAGTTGGCCATGGCGATACCCAGCGGGATACCCAGCACCAGTGAAATCAGCACGGCTACAATAACAATACCCAGGGTCTCCATCCCCACTTCCCAGAGTCCGAATAACCCAATGGTAAATATGAGCACCCCGGGAAGCAGGGTTTTCAAAAGGTCCCGGGTAAGGTACCAGGAAATCACGACCACAAATAATATCCAACCCCACCAGGGAACCCATTTCAAGAAGTATTCAATCTGCAGCAGCATCCCCAGGAGCAGGTTTGACAGGCTGTCAAAAAAGGGACTCCACTCTACCGTCAACCACTTGACAAAGCTTGCGATATAGGGTGCCACATGGTATTGCAGCTCTTCAGGAAACACCCGGCTCACCTCCGCGCCGCAGAAGCCCGCGCCATGGAAGCAGCAGTTGTCGGCTGTTGGCGAACTTTCTTCCCGGCAATAAGCTGGCGTTCATCGGCGACAAAACGGGCCACATACTCGTCGGCCGGGTTCCTGATCACCTCAGCCGGAGTTCCCTCTTGAACAAATTCCCCCTGCCTCATTACGGCCATGCGATCACCCAACCGCGCGGCTTCATGCAGGTCATGGGTGACAAATACAATAGTCTTGTTTTCTTCTTTGAGCAGACTGATAAGCATATCCTGCATCTCACGCCGAATCAGGGGATCCAGTCCGCTGAACGGTTCATCCATGAGCAGGAGGTCGCTCCCCTGAACCAGTGCCCTGGCAATCCCTACTCTCTGGCGCATCCCCCCCGAAAGCTGGGAAGGATAGTAATTCTCCCAGCCCTCCAAGCCCACACGAACAATAGCCTGGCGGGCCTGTTCCATCCTTTCTTGTGGGGGAACCCCGCGCAGCTTGAGTCCGAAAGCTACATTTTCCAAAACGTTGCGATGGGGGAGCAGTCCGTAGTGCTGAAATATCATCGCCACTTCATGGCGGCGGAACTCGATAAGTTCTTTCTCATCCATCTCCAGCACATTACGGCCATCAATGATTACCTCTCCCCGGGTAGGCTGATGCAGCCGCGGGATACACCGGAGCAGAGTTGACTTGCCGCTGCCCGACAGTCCCATGATGACAAAAACCTCGCCCCGCCTGACGGAGAAAGACACGTTTTGGACGGCCAGAACAGCCCCCTCCCCTTGTATCCTGGAAATCGAATCCGGGTTGTCGGGGACAAAGTCAGTAAGGTTTTCACCAAATATCTTCCACAAACCGTTTACTTCCAGCAGTACCTCATAGGAATCTGAACCTTTATCCATGGATATCAAACCTCTTTCAAAGCGTTTTCGACTTTGAGTGCTACATCTTCCGGTATCCACGACTTCCATGTATCCGGGTATTTCTTGAGGAAGTAGATGGCTGCTTCTTCTTCATCGGCATCATTCTCACTCATATAGGCCAGGAAATCGTTGTTCTGTTGCAGGGTAGTCTGATACTTGGCTACGATCTCCACAACTTCGGGGGCAGTCGTTTCCAGATCCACATGGACTGCTTTCAATACGGTGGCGGCCGGGAAGGCACAGCCCTGGTCTTCTTCCCATACGACCGGGTCATAGGGCGGCTCTTCCAGCATAGTCATGTCCAACTGTCCCATGACCCAGTTGGGTTCCCAGTTGTAGCCCACCCAGGGTTCACCCTTTTCGTAAGCACTGACCATTGACGCAGACAAAGCCGCGTCCGAACCGGTGCTGAAAATGTTGAAAGTCTTGTCGAGTCCATAGGCTTTAATCTTGGATTCGTTGATTTCAGTCACCGCCCAACCGGGAGGACTGTTATGAAAACGCCCTTTGGTGGGAACTTCGGGATCCTGGAAGAGCTTCCAGTACCGAGGGAGATCGGTTACCGATTTCAGCTCGGGTGCGACGGGCTCAATACCGCGTTCAGGATCACCCTTTATCATATAGGTAGGCACATACCATCCCTGAGGAGCATCCGGGTAAACTATACCCATATCCTTCACGGTTCCGCCCTTTAGAGCCTCACTCCAGGCCTCTTGATAATTGTCTACCCACACTTCCATGGTGATGTCAATACCACCCTGGATTAGGCCCTGCAAAAGGGGCAGAGTCTCGCCAAATTTGTATTCCGGTTCCGGATAGCCGTAACCGTGTTGGAGAATGAAACCCAGTATGCGATTGTGCACCTTTACGCTGTCCCAGGTGATATCAGCCAGGACCAGTCTTTCCTTTTCGCCCCCATCGGGCGAGGAAACCTTCGGGTCTCCCCCACAGCCTATCATAAGCAAACTGATTACTAATACCATTACCAGCAGCATCCTCGATGCCGGTCCGCCGGGTATGCGGTTACGTCCAAGCATGAAAAAACCCTCCTCCCGGCCGCAAGCCAGCACAAAGCCGGGGGAAAAGGTGAGAAATGAGATGACGGAAAGCGCTTAGAGGTAATATCAAGCAGAAACAGTAGAACCCGCCCTACTGCCTGTCAAACCGATTTACTAATGGCATTCCCATTCCCGCCTACGAGGTTAGCTGACGGGCTCGGGCCTGGGTAGCCCTATTCCGTAATCCGCGCCCGAATATACGGAAATTCGCCCCTTTATTGGTTCCCCCGCGCTTCGACATGAAGCTTCGGCCATTTGTTGTGCCATTTTAACAGAATGTTACGATAATAACAAACATGTCAGGGCATCAAATGTTGCATTAATAGCCAATTAGCAGAAATTATGGTTAAGATTCTCTCCGTTAACCAGGTATACACTCAATTGCCCGCTAATAGGGCGCTATTGGGCAAAAGGCTATTTGATTTCCGCACCCGTGATGTCATTTCACCTATTTCACAGAATATACATTAATTACGATAGGCATTATGTTCTGCAGGAGGGAAAAGGTATGGACCTCTATATACAACTGTGTCAGGACCCGCAGTATGGCGGCCGTCTGGCCTCGGTAGTCCTGCCCCGGCTGCGGGAATTCTTTGCCGATAAAGACTCCCGGAAACCGCCGGTAATCTGGCTTGAAACCACCGGCTGCTCCGGTAATTCAGTATCACTCTGGAATGCCATTGGTCCTGACCTGGGGCAGATACTGGAAGATATGATTGACCTCCGTTACTGGAACTTCTTAATGGCGGCTCAGGACGACCGCGCGATTGAACTGCTTCATAACACCGCCGCCGGCCGCAAAAACAGGTTCATTCTGGTTGTGGAAGGAGCCATTGCCCTCAATGAACGTTATACCGTGGTCCACCGCCGGGCGGGAAAGGATTACAGCGCCCTGGAAATGGTGCGCTTCCTGGGACGGTCGGCACAGCACGTGATGGCGGTTGGAACCTGTGCCTCTTTTGGCGGTCCCTCCGCCGCCCACCCCAATCCATCTCGAAGTGTAGGGTTGGAAGAAGCCATCAACCGCAAGGTGATCAAGGCTTCTGGCTGCCCGGCCCACCCTGACTGGATTATCGGCACCCTGGGCTACATCCTGATGTTTGGCGAACCCGAACTGGATGAGCATGGCCGCCCCCGAATCTTCTATGGAGAGACGGTGCACCGCCGCTGCACCCGGAGGTCCTTTTTTGAACGGGGTATATTCGCCCAATCCCTGGGTGACCCGGAATGTATGCTCCGCCTGGGCTGCAAAGGACCGGTAACCGGTGCGGATTGCCCCACCCGCCAGTGGAACAGCTATGTAAGCTGGCCGGTGGAGGCCAACACCCCCTGTATCGGGTGCACCAATCCGGGATTCCCCGACCAGATGGAACCCTTTTTCGAGCCCCTGCCCGAGCGGGATGAACAAACCGCCAACCCCGTGAACCCCTGCCATCTCGTTAAATCCCGGATTACGAGGAGAGGTGGCCGGTTATGACTTCAACCCGGATTGAGCTCAGCCCCATTACCAGGATCAGCGGTCTGTTAAGCGTAGAGGTGGAGGTGGAAAACCCCGTTGTTGTCAACGCCCGAGTAAAGGGCACCCTGTTTCGTGGATTTGAAATGATGCTCTCCGGCCGCAAGGTATTGGATGCCCCTTATTTTACCCAGCGCATCTGCGGGATCTGTTCTCTGGCCCACGGCCTGGTGGCCTCCCGGGCTGTGGAAAAGGCCTGCCAGATAAAGCTCCCGCCAGCGGTGGAATTGCTGCGCAACGTACTGCTTGGTTTTGAGCTGCTGCAGAACCATATCCGCCACTTCTACCTGCTGGTTCTGCCGGATTATGTGGAAAGCAGGGCCCTGCCCTTCCAGCCGGGTGGCGGCGGGGATTACCGCTTTACACTGGCCGAAACCCACCGCCTGGTGTCCCACTATTACGAAGCGATTGACGCCAGCCTCCTCTGTCACCAATGCATTGCCCTCTTCGGCGGCAAGGCACCTCACCAGCACGGCATTGTACCCGGCGGGGTCGCGGTAAGTCCCCGGAGTGATCTCATACTCAAAGCTATGGCCAATCTGGATCTCATAAACAGCTTTCTGGCCCAAAGCCTGGCCCGCGATGTGGAACTCCTGTCCCACCGCTACCAGGACTACTTTTCCCTGGGGGCCGGACCTTCCAATTATCTGTCTTTCGGGCTTTATACCGATCCGGCCACCGGAGCGGATCTGCTCCCGGCCGGAGCCTTTTATAACGGGACCAGACACCCGCTTGACCTGAACCTGATTGGTTTGGATGTGGATCGATCCTGGTTTGTCGAGGATGATTCAATTCGAGGAACGCAACCCGCGCCCGACAAGCCGGAAGGGTACTCCTGGATAAAAGCCCCCCGCTATAATGGGAAAGTCATGGAAGTTGGTCCCCTGGCCCGGATGGTCGTGGCCGGGCAGGTACCCCCACGTTCGTCCACCATGGACCGCATAGTGGCCCGGGCCCGGGAAGCCATTTGGACCGGGAGTCTGCTGGCGCAGTGGCTGCCCCAACTTGACCCTGCCATGCCCAAACCGCAAAAATGCGAGAGTACTAAGCTCAGTTCATCATATGGAGCAGCGGAAGTGCTGCGGGGTCCCCTGCTGCACCACCTGGCAAGCCGGGGAGATACCATAACCAATTACGAAATCATCACCCCTTCCGAGTGGAATTTCTCCCCTCGTGACAAGAGAGACCAGCCAGGAGCGGCAGAGTTGTCCCTGACCGGAATCAGGATAAGGAATATGGAACGCCCGGTGGAGATTTTCCGCACTTTGAGATCTTTTGACCCTTGTATATCCTGTGCCACTCACCTAATAAACCAAGAAAACAGTCAACGTTTCATTTTGGGCACTGAACCACTCCCTCGCATTACAGAATCGTAACCGGGCAAGGCTCATAATGGGATTAAATAACAGTCAATTTTCGACCAACATCTTCATATTATAGTAGGGCGCGACACGTATGGAGGTGTTAGTTTGACCATCATGGGTTGGATTATCTTCCTGGGGTCCGTCCTAAAGGGGTCACTTCTACTATTCTCCTACCTAAACAACCTTACGTTTCCACAGCCTTTGGACGAGGCTGGTGAACGGGAGTGCCTGAAGAAGTTGAAATCCGGTGACGAAGAAGCGAAAAATATCCTGATCGAACGCAACCTGCGCCTGGTGGCCCACGTAATAAAAAAATACGAAAGCACCGGCGAAGACGTGGAAGACCTGATATCTATTGGCACTATCGGACTTATCAAGGCAATCAACACCTTTGACGAGAGCCGGGGCACCCGTTTGGCTACCTATGCCGCCCGCTGTATCGAAAATGAAGGCTCAATGTCAATATACAAAAACGGCTTTCGGCCTTAGAGAATTGGGGGTTTGAGGGGTTTCGGACAACTATGATATGGCTAGATTTTTTAGTGAATAAACCATCTCTGCGCGGAGCATTATTTTAACATC
>LFRU01000092.1:22069-22419 GCA_001512495.1 Syntrophothermus sp. DTU052
ACCATGCTTCTTACAAGCTGCTGCTTTTCTTCAAACTCCAGATCGTCTATGTTCTTTATTATTTCAGATGCCAGTCGTTTTAGATTTTTCATATCCTGTCTGGAAAACAAGGCTAAACCTGATTCCTTATTTGCTTCCTTAATTCTTCGTTCCAGCAGCTCCCTGCGTTGTTTTAGCTGAGTCAGCTTTTGTTTTATCTTGCTGTCTAACTCTACTATACCGGAAGCAATAAGGTCTATTAACTGCGTCATCCCCTTTTCGGTATCGCTTAATTGTCTTTTTAGGTTGTCTATCTCTTTCTTTGAATCTTCATCGGTAGGAAGATTCCTTTTTACTGCCGACACGAGTTT
>LFRU01000109.1 GCA_001512495.1 Syntrophothermus sp. DTU052
TTGGAGAGCGTTAAGGCTCGACAGCGTACTTTTTGTAGAACGGTCCGGCGAGTTATTGTATGAGGCGAGGTTAAGTACTGAAGGTACGGAGCCGAAGGGAAACCGAGTCTTAATAGGGCGTTAAGTCTCATGCAATAGACCCGAAACCGGGTGATCTACCCATGGCCAGGTTGAAGTGAGAGTAAAATCTCATGGAGGACCGGACCACGTGGCCGTTGAAAAGGCCTGGGATGAGCTGTGGGTAGGGGTGAAATGCCAATCGAACCCGGAGATAGCTGGTTCTCCCCGAAATAGCTTTAGGGCTAGCCTCAGATGTTTCCTAACGGAGGTAGAGCACTGGTTTGGCTAGGGGCCCTCACCGGTTACCGAACCATCCCAAACTCCGAATGCCGTTAGGTGAGAATCTGGGAGTCAGACTACGGGCGACAAGGTTCGTGGTCGAGAGGGAAACAGCCCAGACCGCCAGCTAAGGTCCCCAAATTAGGCTAAGTGGGAAAGGAAGTAGAGTCGCCTAGACAACCAGGATGTTGGCTTAGAAGCAGCCATCATTCAAAGAGTGCGTAATAGCTCACTGGTCAAGTGGCTCTGCGCCGAAAATGTAACGGGGCTAAAGTCTAATACCGAAGCTGCGGATTGTAGAAATACAATGGTAGGGGAGCGTTCTCACCGGGCAGAAGCATGACCGGAAGGACATGTGGACTGGTGAGAAGTGAGAATGTCGGCATGAGTAAGCGAGAAGGCAGGTGAGAATCCTGCCCGCCGTAAGCCTAAGGTTTCCTGGGGAAGGCTCGTCCGCCCAGGGTAAGCCGGGACCTAAGCCGAGGCCGAAAGGCGTAGGCGATGGAGAATCGGTTGAGAATCCGATGCCACCTTGTACCGATTGAGTGATGGGGTGACGCAGGAGGGTAGGCGAGGCGCACGGTTGGAAGGGTGCGTCCAAGCTCGTAGGGTGTGAGGCAGGCAAATCCGCCTCACGTGAAGCCTGAGGAGTGACGGGGAGGGAAATTGAGTACCGAAGTCGCTGACCCCATACTGCCAAGAAAAGCCTCTAGCGAGGTACAAGGTGCCCGTACCGCAAACCGACACAGGTAGGCGAGGAGAGAATCCTAAGGCGCGCGAGAGA